>JBJTTW010000148.1:0-28917 GCA_046080385.1 bacterium | reverse complement strand
GCTAAATCTTTTAAATCCTCTCTGAAATTTAGGCTGATACTAGGGTCTATTAACTTAGATTTTAATTTCTGCTGTAAAGTATAAAGGAAATTCCCAGAGTTTTTAGCTATATGATTACTCATAGCTCTAGCTACAGGAATAAATTCACGCTTAGCGAAGCTCGCTTGGTATATTTTTTTATTGCCCTGATAAAACTGCGTTAATAAACCAGTTATGCCAAGCACTACCGTAATTAAAATTAAAAATAATGGCTGCCAAATCATATGCTTCCCTCTATGATTAGATTAAAATTAAGGCTAGCATATTTGCTTAAAGTTCAGGGTTAGCCACAATATTTTTATGCAGCCTCAACCTTAACGCAGAACTTGTTCATTTGCGAGCAGCCAGGGACTGCTCACAAATGAACAAGTTCAAGGCTGAGGGCGACGAAAACGCAGAGAATGGAGTTTTGCTAGACGACCTAGTATTATAGACTCGGCACTTGAGCTAAATAATCCGTCTGCCAAATAATTCTCTGTTTTTCGACACTCAAATTGCCGCCTGAAACCATGACTAGCACAGTCTTTTTGTCTTTTTCTCTTTTAAGCCATTTAACAGCACTCGCCATTGCTAAAGCAGAACAAGGCTCTATAGTGGCTTTCAATAAATGAGTTAACCACTGCGTCCAATAAACAATTTCTTCTTCAGAAGATGTAATTAAACCTTCGCACTGCTTAAGATGAGCAAAAGTTCGCGATGAAAGCTTTAAAGTCTGCACCCCATCCGCAATCGTTTGAGGACTATCTTCAAATGCATAAATCACTCCTTGTTGTAAAGACCTTTCAGCATCATTAGCATTTTCGGGTTCAGCTCCATAAACTTTAGAATTTGGTGAAATTAATTTTTTCGCTAAATAGGTACCTGAAATTAAGCCACCACCACCAACTGGAACGAAAATCGCATGCGGTTTTCTTCCCATATCTTCTAGTGCTTCATAAGCAGCAGTTCCTTGACCTGCTATCACAGCTTCATGATCATAAGGATGCACTAGGTAAGCACCATTTTCAGCATAGCTATAAGCTGCTTCTTCAGCTTCTTTACGCGTATCACAGAGGATTACATTAGCTCCGTAATTTTTAGCAGATTGAATCTTAATCTCAGAAGCATTTTTAGACATTAATACATTAGTTTTAATACCAAGCTTACAAGCTGCAAAAGCTAAAGCCTGAGCGTGATTACCTGAGCTGAAAGTTACGACTTCTTTAGGTAACATTTTAGTTTCCTTTAAGGTTAAAATCGTATTCATCGCTCCTCTAGCTTTAAAAGAACCTGTTTTTTGGAAGCACTCCATTTTGAAATGAATATCATGCCCTAAAAACCTGTTTAGTTGAGTAGACGTAAATACTGGAGTCCTGTGAATCTGGCTTCCTAACCTTTCAGAAGCCTTCTTGACTAAATCCGCTTTAAGAATTAACTCTTTTTCACTCGCAGTAAGATCATTTAAAGTATTAAACATATAAAATCCTAATTTATTTCAAATACAGCATCTACTTCAACTGCAGAATTTAGAGGTAAGCTCGGAACTGAAACTGCCACCCTCGTATGCTTAGCAGCATCACCAAATACTTCTAAAATCAAATCAGAAGCACCATTCGCTACACTAGGCTGTTCTATAAAATTATCAACAGAATTTATAAAAACATTTAACCTTAGGCAAGATTTAACTCGATCTAGATCATTATCACAAGCCTCTTTCAAATGATAAATAATATTCAAAGCACAAATCCTAGCTGCTTTCTTGGCCTCGTCTACTGAAAACTCTCTACCAACTTTGCCAGTAAACTGCATCTCACCATTCCATCTACAGATTTGACCTGAGATATAGACTAGATTCCCAGATTTAACGAAAGGTACGTAATTAGCGGCAGCAGATGAATTATTAGGTAGGGATATTTTTAATTCTTCTAAGCGAGACTCAATAATTGGCATATTAATATATTTTACTCTATCGCAATATTTGTATGTCACAAAGGATGACGAAAATACAGAAATTCGAGTTCTGCAACAGTGCCAAATTGTTTGTTTGGCACTGTGCTAATTTCAATGCGGAGGAATGTGAATGAAAGTACTAATATATTTGCCTAATACAAGTATACTTGGGCTAACAAAGTTTTCCTTTAAAGCTAGCTCTGGAATCTCTTTCACTGTTGAATATAGAACTTTCTCTTTATCTAAAGTACCAGACTGTATAAGGATTGCAGGTATTAAATTCATCTGAGCTAAACCTTCTCTAATCTGTGTAAGCTTATATAAACCCATATAAACTAGTAAGGTGCCACCAGTCATTAAAAAAGCAGACCAAGATTGAAACTTTTCATCACTTAGCTCATGAGCACTGACTATCATAACTGCATCACTCTTTTTTCTCAGGGTCAGAGGGATACCAAGCGAGACTGGCACCGCCAAGCCACTTGTAAGACCGGGTACTATCTCCACTTCATAGCCAGCATCTTTAGCTAACTGCATTTCCTCTACCCCACGAGCAAATATAAAAGGGTCTCCCCCTTTTAGACGTGTAACTTGCTTTCCCTGAGAGAGTTTTTCTAGAATTAAAGCATTAATATCGTCTTGAGTTATATGTTTTTCTGAACATTTTTTGCCGACATAAATTAGCTCAGTCTCTTTTCCTGATAGCCTTGCTATGCATTTTTCAGTGGTTTTAGATTGAAAAAAAATATTTCCAGAAGCTTGCTTGAACAGATAATCTAAAATTTCACTACTGACTAAATTGTCGTAGAGAATCGTGTCTACTGTATTTAATAAATTAATCGCTTTTAGCGTAAGTAAGTCTGTATCACCTGGCCCAGCACCAATAAGAAATAACTTTGCTCTCTTTTCTTCTGTCATGGAAGCAGTTTTATCACTAAACTTAAATATTTTTTTCTTTTTTACGCTCTAAAGATGCTTTAATCCTAGCATTACGTAAATTCTTAAAAGCTCTTTTTGTAAACCAATTTATTAACTTTGAACGTCTAGGGAAATCCTCTTCTGACACTATTTTCGCTTGTACTCGTAAACGAAACTCATTTACTATCTCGACCACATCTTTATATCTCTGCTCTATAAGTGTGCTTAAATCTTCTCTCAGTTTACGTGCCACACTAGGAGCCTTTCCGTTAGTGCTAATGGCTACTTTAATAGATCCACTATTAATAATACTTGGTACATAAAAATCACAGTAATCAGGCTGATCTACTGAATTAGCAAGTATCATCTGATCGCGACAGCGAGTCACTATCATGTTATTAATCTCAGGATTATCAGTCGCAGCTATCACGATAAAAGCTCCCACTTCATCTCCATAGGCGTAATCTCTTTCTAAAAAATCTATTTTTCGAATATTCGGAAATTCACCACGACACTCGCGGATCTCTTCTATGATCTTAGGTGCAATAACAGTAAGCTTCGCTTCAGAAGCTAAAAGTCCCTGTAGCTTTTGTAAAGCGATCAAGCCACCGCCTATAATCAAAACCTTTTTATTATCCAGTTTTAAGAAAATTGGGTAAAGTGGGTTAGACATGGATTTTATAGTAGCACCGCTTAAGAAGAAATATTTAAATCACAAATTCTCCGCCCTGCTCAACCTCATGATCCTGTACATGCAGCCCGCATTCTATTTTATCCTTACCAGCCCAGCGACTATTTTTACGATCAGAGCCTATACTAGTACACGGTTTGCAGCCAATACTCTCATAACCATTATCAAGTAATGGGTTATATGGAACAGAGTTCTCGTGGATATACTTCCAGATATCTGAGCGAGTCCATTTAATAAGAGGATTAATTTTGCCTAATTTAAATTTTTTATCATACTCAAAAGCTAAAGCCTTAGCTCTATGCTCAGTTTGCTCACGCCTAATTGAAGTAATCCAAGCAAGTTTACCCTCAAGTAAGCTCTGAAGAGGAGCTAATTTACGCATAAAACAGCATTGATCTGGATCACGCTCGTAGAGCCTTTCACCATATTTTAAATCTTGCTCTAAAACACTAAGGGCTGGATGATGCATTAAAATCTCAAAATTATATTTTTCTTCTAATTTTTCTTTTAACTCTAAAGTTTCTTGAAATTGATACCCAGTGTCTAAATTAGCGACAGAGAAAGACTTAGCTTCTATAAGCTGATTTTTAACCAAAGTATGTAGCATAGCCATAATAACGCAGCCCTCTGGACCAAAGGCTGTCAGAAAAAGTATTTGACCATGCTTAGATAATTCATTTAAAGAATATTCTAAGACTTTTATCGCAGAAGAATCCTCGAACTGATTTCCTAAGGAGTTCCAGTCAAGAGCTTCATTTGATCGTGATGTGGAATTATTCATTTTTTAACCTTTTGTCGTAAATATTTCTCAAACACAAGATCAACAGGCATTTAGTTCTTGCTGTATTCTCTCTATCCCTAGTCTGTCTATAAAATGCCTAAACTCTTCATCATCATTGCGCTTGCTTTTATAAAAATTAAAAAGATTTTTTAAAGTCAAATGAATCTCTTTGTGCAAAAACCTTCCATCAAGAGGCTTGCCGAACTGTGCTTCATCAGCTAATCTGCCACCAAGAAATATGCGAAAAGCATCTTGCATTTCACCACTCTGTTCATCTTTAACTTTACAACCCACTAAGCCTATGTCAGCAATTGAATATTGAGCACAATTATTTGGACAGCCCGTGACTGAAATCATTAATTCCTCTCTAAAGTCTGGAAATTCCTTATCTAGATAATTGAAAAGTTCTTTAGCGCGTGCTTTGGTTTCGACTATCGCTAAATTACAAAATTCAGTTCCAGTACAAGCCACACCTAGTTTAGTAAAGGCAGAATATTCTACTTTTAAACCATATTCTACAGCCTTTCTGAGGCAGTCTTCCAGTTTGAGCTCTGGAACATTGACTAGAATTAAATTCTGTTTATTCGTAGTTCTAACTTCATTAGTCAAAGAAAATTCTTCAGCTAATTTAGCGACATTTTCTAAATCTGGTAAATAAGTACGCCCACTAACGAAGGCTATTCCTACAGCGTAATTACCATTTTTTAGCTTAGTAATCCCAAGATGATCTCCATGACTTTCTTTTGGGCTAGGAAAATATTCTTCAGCTCCAGTCGCCATAGTTCTTAACAGAGAAACTCTTTCTAATTTATATCCTAAAATTTTTTCTGTCTCTTCTAAAAACTTTTCCACACCCCAGTCTTCAACTAAAAATTTAATGCGAGCCTTATGCCTCTTATCTCTAAAGCCATTATCTCGATAAACTGTGGTCACAGCCGTAATTACATCTTTAGCTTGTTCTCTAGTAACAAAAACTGGAAAATTTTTAGCGATTATAGGCTTAGTACTTAGTCCACCACCGACTTTTAGAGTGAAACCTTTTTCACTAGTCTGAGGATGTTCTACACCTACTAAAGAAACACAGTTAATATCTGGCTGCGAGCACCAGTGAGAACAACCTGTTACGGACATTTTATACTTACGCGGCAGATTAGAAAAATCACGATTCCTTGTCATAAAGCCATCTATCTCTAAAAGCTCTTTACTTGCATCAAAAATTTCATCTTCAATCAAACCAGCTAAGGGACAGCCTGTCACATTACGAGTAACATCACCGCAGCCTCCCACTACATCCATCTGAACATCCTGTAATTCTGAGACTATAACAGGTATATCTTCGATCCTTAACCAGTGCATTTGCACTGCCTGTCTAGTCGTAATATCAACAACTCCATGAGCATAACGCTTAGCTAAATCTGAAAGTTTATAGATCTGTTTACTAGTGAGCTGTCCGCCAGGTACTTTAATACGCATCATAAAGAAGCCCTCTTCTTTAGGTTTCTGTGCGTAAATTCCGTACCATTTAAACAGTGGAACTAATTCTTGGTCTACGGCAGAAAACCCTATTTTAGAAGCTTCTAGTATATGGTCCCAGACATCTAAGCCATCTACTCGCTGTTTTAAACTTTCTATATCTCCAGCCATGGGTATATTATAGCTTTTCGTGATTAAAATTAATCGGAATCATCCCTTGACGGACACTGCATCATTCGTGAAGTATAATTAATGGTATTCTTATGATGATCTAGCAAAGCCCAGAGCTTTTTGTTAAGGGGATTTGGGGAATTATGATGGACAGAGAAGAAGTAACTAATAATATAAAAGCCCCAAACAAGGATCTAGAAATACTACGAGAAAATTTTCCTCATTGCTTTGATAAACATGGGAATTCTCAACTGGAAAAATTCAAGACCACTCTAAATGAGAAGGAAATAAATTTTTCTAATGAAAGCTACAGCTTAGACTGGCTCGGGAAATCATACGCTAGGCTTTTAGCTAGTGAGCCAGCTAACACTTTATTAAAAGCAGATGAGAAGCATAATACTAAACCAGAGAACATAAACTCCGAGAATCTACTCATAAAAGGTGATAACTTAGAAGTGCTGAAACACTTATCTAATGCCTATTATGAAAAAATTAAAATGATTTACATTGATCCTCCATATAATACTGGGAGTGATGACTTCGTCTATAAAGATGACAGGAAGTTTACAGTGAAAGAATTGCAACAACTTACTGGAGTAGATGAAGAAAAAGCAAAGCGAATTTTAGAATTTACGAGATCGAAAAGCAATAGCCATTCTGCATGGCTGACATTCATGTACCCACGCCTCTATCTCGCTAAGCGATTGCTAAGAGAGGATGGGGTTATTTTTATTTCTATTGATGATAATGAAGTTGCACAGTTAAAACTCTTAATGGATGAGGTTTTTGGGGAGGAGAATTTTGTTGGGCAAATAACTTGGAAAAACGTAACAGACAACAATCCAACTAATATTGCGATAGAGCATGAATATATAATTGTATACTGCAAATATAACCTGTCTCTCGTGAGTGAATGGAAGTCAAGATATGACAACCTAAAAGATATTCTGATCCAAGTTGGAATAGATTTATTAGATAAATATGACAATCAAGACTTATTGCAGAAGGAATATACAAAGTGGTTTCGAGAAAATAAGTCCTCGCTAGGCCCATTAGACCGTTATAAGTATATTGATAAGGATGGTATCTATACTGGCAGCCAGAGCGTACACAACCCGAATAAAGAAGGCTATCGCTACGATGTTGTGCACCCTGTTACAAAAAAACCTTGTAAAGAGCCGCTACGGGGTTACAGATTCCCACGTACGGCAATGGATGATTTATTATCAGAAGGGAAAATCTTATTTGGCTCAGATGAAACAAAAATTATTGAACTTAAGGTCTACGCTTCAGAATATGAACATAAACTTGCAAGTACATTAGAACTCGATGGAAGACTTGGAGCTTATGATCTGTCGGTACTCTTTTCGGACAAGATATTTAATAACCCAAAACCCATTTCCTTATTAGAAGAATTCTTTAGTTTTGTATTGCATAACAACGACCTCATCCTCGACTTCTTCGCAGGCTCTGGAACCACTGGTCATGCCGTAATGAAACTCAATGCCGAAGATGCTGCTAATCGAAAATATATTATGGTGCAGATAGCTGAACCAATAGATCCGAAAAAGAATAAAACAGCTTATGATTTTGTTGCAAATGAATTAAAAGCAGAACCTACTATCTTTGAAATTACTAAAGAAAGGCTGCTTAGAGCTGCTCGTAAAATAAAAGAAAACAATTCTAAGCACGATTTAGATTTAGGTTTTAAAATCTTTGAGACCATGCCTATCTGGGAGGATTATGAGTTCCAGGCAGAACGCTTCGAGAACAATCAGACTTTGTTTGATGTCGGTAAGCTAACTATAGAAGACACTGGAGCATTAATCACCACCTGGAAAACTTATGATGGCATGCCCTTAACTAAAGAGCTAGAAGCCATAGATTTAGATACTTATACTGCTCATTATAGCCATAATAAATTATATTTAATGGACAAAGGCTTTTCTACAGTGCATTTAAAAAGTTTGTTAGAGAGGATTGATACGGATAAAAAATTCAACCCTACTTCTATAATTGCATTTGGGCATCATTTTGAAAGCAAGAGCTTACGTGAACTTACTGAAAATATAAAGTCTTATGCAAATAAAAAGAATATTGATATAGAATTCACTGTAAGGTACTAATAGAGATGAAGGGATTTAATTTCGAGAAGAACCTAAGCCATCAATCACAGGCAGTGAAAAGCACAGTTAAGGTGTTTGAAAACATGCAAATAGAAAGGGCTTCTGGAGTAAATCAAAACTATATTAATCCAGAGTTTGATTTCATGAGCAGCATGGAATACGCACGGAATATCGAACAGATTCAACAAAGTAACGGAATTACTGAAATATTGAGATTTAACAGTAATATTCTCGACATAATGATGGAAACAGGTACAGGAAAGACTTACACTTATACCAAAACCATTTTTGAACTTAATAAACACTATGGCATTTTTAAATTTATTATAGTGGTCCCGACTCTTTCTATTAAAGCAGGAACGCTTGATTTTCTAAAATCAGCTAGTTGCAGAGAGCATTTCAGAGAACAATACAATAAAACACTTAATCTGCACGTCGTTGAGAGTCAAAAAAATAATAAACGTAAAAAAGCTTACATGCCCTCTGCTATAACGAATTTCGTCCAAGCAGGCAATTTCGAAAGAAACAATATTCAGGTGATGCTTATTAATGCTGGCATGATAAATTCTGAAACAATGCAAACAAGCTTTCACAAAAGCCTTTTGGATAAGCATAGTATCCCTTTTAATGCGATTAAATCGACTTTACCCTTTGTGATTATTGATGAACCCCATAAATTTGGAAAAGACAATAAAACTTGGGGGAATATTAAAAAAATGCAAGCTCAGTTTATTCTGCGTTATGGAGCGACTTTCAATGGTTATGAGAATTTAATTTATAACTTAACTTCGATTGATTCTTTTAATAAAAATTTAGTGAAAGGTGTAATTGGGCACATAACTGAATTTGAGAATGGTAAAAACTCTATCGTAAAATTTATCGACTCAGACGGCACAGAAGCTAGCTTTGAATTAACAGAAAACAATAAACATAAGACTATAAAACTTACTAAACAAGAAAGCCTTGCGAAAGTCCATCTAGAAATGACTAATTTAATAGTCGAAAATCTGAATAAAAGTACAGTCGTCTTGTCAAATGGTCTTGAGATGAAGAAAGGGGATAAACTAAATCCATTTTCTTATGCTGAGACACTCCAGGAGACAATGATTAAAAAGGCCGTTAAACATCATTTTGAAATAGAGAGGAATCTACTTACTAGAGATGTAAGGATAAAACCTATCACATTGTTCTTCATTGATAATATTGATGAATACAGAAATAAAGAAGGCTATATCAGAAAGACTCTCGAAGAGTGTATCAGGATTGAAATACAAGAGCTACTAAAAACAGAGGGGGATACTGCTTACAAAGCTTATCTAAAGAAGACTTTACTTGATCTACCTGGAACACACGCAGGTTACTTCTCTAAAGATAACCAAGAAAAAGATGCATCTATTGAGAAAGAGTTAAACGAAATATTACATGATAAACAGGCTTTGCTTGATCTACAGAATATTAGACGTTTTATTTTCTCGAAATGGACTCTACGTGAGGGATGGGACAATCCCAATGTATTTCAGATTTGTAAGCTACGGAGCAGTGGGAGTGAAATATCTAAGCTACAAGAAGTTGGGCGTGGACTGCGTTTACCAGTAAATGAATACGGAAATCGTGTTAAGGACGAACAATTCTACCTAAATTATTTTGTAGATTTTACCGAAAGTGATTTTATAGATAAGCTTGTAAATGAAATTAATCAAAAATCTGGAGCTATTTCAAGTGAAGAAGTTCCAGATAAGCTTTCTGAAGCAATGATTAAACGAATTTGTGAAGTTTATAGAACCTCTGAGGATAAGCTTTTAGAATTGCTTGACTCAAATAATGTAATTACACGCAGTAATTCATTTAAGACGGGGGGCTTTGATTTTATTAAAGACAGATACTCATTAATTTTCACGAATATCAACCCAAATAAAATTATTAAAGCATCTGATCCTAAAAAGAAAATCGCAGTAAGGGTCGAAAAGTATCAAGAGCTAAAAGATCTCTGGGAGAAATTAAATGAAAAAGTGATTTTAGAATACAAGATTGATAAGGAAAGCTCTTTCAAAAAGCTTTTCACCAATTTCCTAAGAGAACAAAAAAATAGTTTCAGATTCAATGCTCTCAACGAGAGAGTTGCAAAAGTTGAGATTATAGATGACAGAGCTATAACAGAATACTCCGAGTCAGTTTACGGCATAGAGACCATGTCAATTTCCACGATGAAATACAGTGATTTTCTCCTAGAACTAGCAAAAGCTCTAAGTATTAATATCAAAACATTGCATCAGGCATTCATTGATACCGATATAGATATAAACAGGTATTTAAGCCAAGGCACATTGCGAATGCTTAAAGAAAGATTTGATAATTATCTAATGGCGAATGCTATAGATAAGTTCAGTATAGAATATAAAAAAATCTCAAATACTATTCACCCAACTAAGCTTACAGACAGCTCTGGGAATGTGCTTGAAGAAATTTCTTCTTCTGATGCCGGCATTCAGTTTTCAGGAGAGGGAGTTGCGAAGAACTATCTACTTGAAGAACTTTACTATGACTCCGACTTAGAAAAAATAAATATAAAAACTGAGATACAGGAAGTAACTATATTTACCAAGATTCCAAAAAATTCAATTAAAATTCCTGTTGCTGGTGGTAGGACTTATTCCCCAGATTTCGCTTACGTAGTAAGATTTAAAGATGGTCAGCAAAAATTACATTTTATTGTAGAAGCAAAAAATGTAACTAGTGAGAATGAGCTTAGAGAAGAAGAAAAATCAAAAATTAGACACGCCGAAAAGTTTTTTGGAGACAGTGTGAAAATTAAGTTTAAAACTCAGTTTAGCAATGACAAAATAGCTGATCTAATTAAAAAGTGCTACATGGATTAAATATTCAACTATTTTCTTAGCAGCATCCCCATTCCCATAGAATAAATGGGGCTGCGAAACTTCAATTTCTGCGTTTTCGGCAACAGTACCCTTGCTTGTCAAGTGAGAGACAAGACTCTCAATCGCAAGTTTAATACTTTCAGCATCAGAACTTAGTCTCTCACTTAGCCCTAGCTCTAAATATTCATCTCTCTCTAATTCCTCTCGCATAACAAGAGTATATTTATTTAGATAAGCAGCTTCTTCTTGAACACCACCACTATCGGTGATTATAAAAAAGGCATTCTGCATCAACTGTATAAACTCAGGATAAGTCACCGACTCTAACAAAGTAAGCCCTGAGACATTCATAGATAATAGCTTCTTGGATAATTTTAAAAAATTCTTTCTTGCTTGAGGGTTACTATGTAGGCAGACAACGAATTCGAGTATTTCTTGGGCATCTAGCGAAACTCCTATTTCCGAGATTAACTCATTTTTAAAATTTCTTTTGTTTATCTCTTGAAGTATCTGGAAAATACTCTCACACAGTGTTTCCTGAAATTCATTATTAATATTTTCTCGCCTATGACTAGTAATTAAAATATATTTTTTATCTAGCTTAAACTCTTTCTTGGAAGCATTTTCACGAATAGTGAATTTTTTAAATTCTAAATTCTTACTCTTAATTATGTTTTGAGCTTTGAATAAGGCATCTATGCCTGTATTCCCAGTATTAAATATATTATGAGCGTGTAGCGAAACTCCAATTTCTGCGTTTTCGCCCGCCTCATGATCCTCATGCACACCTAGTGCACTGCGGTCATTCGTCCTTTTTTCTTGAATAAGTCTCTGGTAAACCTTTTCACTAGGACAGAAATGATAATCAGCGATCTGGCTAATAACACGCCGAGAAAGCTCTTCCGGGAATGGACTTTTGGGGTTAACTGTTCTTAAACCAGCTTCTACATGAGCTACCTTAATATGATTATAAAAAGCTGCTAAAGCAGCCTGCACCGCACTTAAAGTATCTCCCTGCACTATAACTAAATCTGGCTTTTCTTTACGGAACAGTAAATCTGCCTCTGTAAGAAGCTTTGCGGCTAACTCTGCAAGGCTAAGCCCTTGATTAACTAAGTTAAATTCATAATCTGCCTGTATTCCCCAAAACTCAATAAGATCACTGAGAATAGACTTGTCGTGTTGGTTGCTGTGTATCCACTTAATCTCAGAAATTATTTTAGGGCACTGCTGCTGAACTCCAATTTCTGCGTTTTCGCCCGCCTCATGATCCTCATGCACACCTAGTGCACTGCGGTCATTCGTCCTCCTCAGCCTTGAACTTGTTCGTTCAGCAACAGTGCCTTTAGAAGACTGCTGCTGAACTCCAATTTCTGCGTTTTCGTCGTTCTCATTTTCTGCGAGTTTATTTAAGCTTTGAAACTCCAAATATACAGGTGCTAGTTTTATATACTCTGGTCTAGTACCGACTATAATAAAAATTTTCATCGAAACTCCTAGTCTTATATAATACTAGTCAGTGGTTCAAGTTTCTTTAAATAAAATATCTAAAAAATATGATGAAAATTACATCATTAAAGATATCAGCCTAGAATCGCAAGATAAAGAATTTATAGTTTTAGTAGGACCTAGTGGTAGTGGTAAAAGTACGATTATTAGAATAATCGCAGGCTTAGAAGGTGATTTTGAAGGTGAATTAAAATTCGCCGGTGAAACTGTAAATGACTTAGCTGCAAAAGATCGTAATCTCAGCATGGTTTTCCAGAATTACGCACTTTATCCTCATAAGACAGTTTTTGAGAATATCGCCTTCCCTTTAGTAATTAAATCTGAGCCTAAAACTGTAATTAAAGAAAAAGTACATAAGGTAGCAGAGAAGCTTGATTTAATAAAATATCTGGAGCGCAAGCCTGGGCAGCTTTCTGGCGGGCAAAAGCAGAGAGTCGCCGTCGCTAGAGCTTTAATTAAAGAACCGCAGCTTTTTTTAATGGATGAACCCTTAAGTAATCTTGATGCGAAACTAAGAACCTCTACCAGACAGGAAATACGCAAACTCTATCAAGAACTAAATAGTACTTTTATCTATGTAACTCATGATCAAATCGAAGCTATGAGTCTTGGCGATAGAATCGCCATACTACATGAAGGTAGAATACAGCAGTTTGATACTCCATCTAAGATATATCATGAACCTGCAAATACTTTTGTTGCAAGCTTTATAGGCTCTCCCCCGACTAATTTATTTGAACCAAGCTTAACTTTATTTCAAACCTTGAAAGGCGACCTTAAACTCAATCATGAAGATTTAATAGTTGGTATTCGTCCCGAGTATCTCTATTTAATCGCAAAAATTGGAGATTCCGAGCACTCCTTTGAAGAGCGTGTAGCCGAACGAACAAGTTCAAGGCTGAGGAGGACGAATAACCGCAGTGTACGGGTAATTTCTGGCGATGCCGAGGATGCGAGCCATGTAAATGGCTCATATCCGAGCAAGCAGAAATACAAGCTTGATTCATCAAGCTTACATGAGGATCATGAGGACAACGAAAACGCAGAAATTGGAGTTCCGCTACACGCTCTTGAGGCGGAATTAGTTAATGTTGAGAACCTAGGTGAGGAGATTTTAGTTTACGCACGCTTAAATGAAAATTCAGGCAAGCTAAATGGTAGCGAATACTTGATAGCTAAAATTAATAATGCAGAGTACATCCAGCGACTTCAAGGGAAATTCAGCTCTTTAAGTCCTGAAAGTCCAGTGAAATTAGAGTTATTCTTTGATCCTAAAACGATTTACCTTTTTGATAAGCGATCTAGCATGCGAATCAGTTAGAATATAAAGATTATGGCGATTGGCTCTGAAACATCGGGAAAAAAAATAGACCTTAACTTAAATCTAGCTGAACACTATGGTTTAGGTAGAGAAGCTTTAGAAAGAGATTTATTACCTTTCGCAAGCTCTGTCAGTATAGCTACTGGCGCACATACTGGAGATATCTTCCAAGCTAATCTTGCTTTAGAAGCTTGCCAAGCTTATCCTAATACCAGTATAGGGGCTTTAATCTCTTATCCAGACGTTATTGGTTTCGGTATTAGAAAAGTTCAGCTAACTAGAGAAGAGCTTAGAGCTACCATTTTAGCTCAGTTAGGAGCTTTAGCGGCTTTAGCGAAACAGTTTAACTATGAATTAAATCATGTCAGAATTCATGGATACCTTTATCACCAAATGCTTACGAATTACTCTGTCGCAGAGACTGTCACTAAGACTATCCAAGATTTTAGTCAGTGGTTAATTATCGTTGCACCTTATAGTAAAGTTCTTAAAGAAGTTATCTCGTGGGTTAATCTTAGAGTAAGTTACGAAGCGCGAGTAGATTTAAGGTACGACAGTGAAGCACATCCTCTTGCTTATGAATATGATAAAGATGGTAATTTAGATATAAATGTAATCGCAGATAGAGCAAGAAAGCTTATCTATGATTCTAAAGTAATCTCGGAAGAAGGCATGGAGAATAAAATCCAGTTTGAGACTATACATTTACCTAGTTCTCCTAAAAATGCTTTAGAAATAGCTAAGTTACTTAAAGGTATGGTCCCTGTATTAAGCTCTTTAAAAGAGTTTGATTACAGTGTTTATCTACCAGAGTTTCTGTAAACTGCTCTGTAGCTAAACTCTAATTCCTGTCTTTTCGCCGTCCTCAGCCTGAACCTCTTCGTTCAGCTACATGCCCCTGTTTAGTAAAGAGCCAAGCAAAACTAAGCTTTTCCCAACACTAGAGATTCTAATCCTATTCTGGACTAACTGAGAAGCTGGCGTCTTTTTAATTTTATTAAACAATTTTAAATACAAAGAATAAGCAGCATGGACACCTAAACGCACACCTTGAGGGAGTTTTCTAATTCCAAGAAGAGCAGCATTAAAGTCTTTCTGAATATCTGCTTCTAATTCTTGTTTTACTTCAGTGCTGAAATTTTCTAAATCCAAATCTGGGAAATAAGCTCTACCCATACCTTCATAATCAGCCTTTAAATCTCTTAAAAAATTTACTTTCTGAAAAGCTGCTCCCAAGCTCATCGCAGGACTTTTAAGCTGCTGGTAGAGCTGATCATCACCGTCACAGAATACTCTTAAACACATCAGACCCACTACTTCTGCTGAACCAAGTATATATTTTTTAAAGCTATTTAAATCATATTCCTTCTTTTCTAAATCCATCGCCATGCTTTCTAGAAAGCACTCTATAAGCTCGTTCTCTATATAATATTTATTTACAGCCCATTGAAAACTGTTAAGAATTGGGTTTAAACTAACTTGACCCTGAATCGCTTTATAGGTATCTGCTTTAAACTCACTCAGTAAAATAGCTTTATCATGCTCATGAAAAGTATCGACTATCTCATCAGCGAAACGCACGAAGCCATAAATGGCATAAATAGCAGCGTGATATTTTCTGTCTAAAAGATAGATACCAAGCGAAAAAGAACTGCTATAAGCATTAGTCGTAAGTTTGCTGCATTTAAGACAGGTCTCATTATACAGAGCTAAATTAGTAGACATTAAGCACCTTACTCCAAACTAAAATAATAACTCAGTTAGAAGCAGCTCAGGCAAATTTTACTTAGAATACCTATGAGCTATTTCCTTTGCAACTATTTCACCAGAAATTATGGAAGGAGGAATTCCCGGACCAGGTACGGTAAGCTGCCCAGCATAATAAAGATTATGCACTCGCTTACTCTTCACTCTCGGCTTTAAAACTGCTGTCTGTTGAAGAGTATTAGCAAGACCATAGGCATTACCTTTAAAGGCATTATAGTCCTGAATAAAATCAGAATGCGCATAAGTCTTCTTGTAAACTATATGATCTCTTATATTCTGCTTGCAGAGCCTCTCTAATCTATCCATAATTAAATTAAAGTAAGATTCCCTAAGAGCTTCATTATCATTTAGCAGCCCCGATGCTACTGGCATAAGTATAAATAAATTCTCGTGACCTTCAGGAGCCACACTTGGATCTGTTCTTGATGTACAGGACACATAGAAAAGAGGTCTAGTTGGCCACTGCGGTTCTGTATAAATCTCACGAGAGTGTTCATCTAACGACTCATCAAAGAAAAGATTATGATGTTCTAAAGCTGGAATCTTTACATTAGTACCTAAATAATAGATAAGCCCAGATGGTGCCATAACTCTAGAATTCCAATACTCTTTAGAATAGGACTGGTATTCTTCTAGCAGTAAATCTTTTTCAACATGAGCATAATCAGCTCCAGCTAAAACCACATCAGCATTAATTTCTAATCCTTTCACGCTGACCGTATCTGCTAAACCATCTATTACATTAATTTTTTTCACGGGACTAGATGAATACATCTCTACGCCTAGGTTTTCGCAGACTTTTATGAAAGCTTTTATAATCTCATTTATTCCACCCATCGGATACCAAGTCCCCAAAGCCATATCAGCATGATTCATCATGCTGTAAAGAGCTGGAGTCTCTTTAGCAGTAGCACCTAAGAAAAGAATAGGAAATTCAACTATGCTTCTTAGCATAATATTTTTAAAGTGTTTTTCACTATAAGATCTAAACGAATTAAATAAATCACACTGAAGCAAGCCACCGATTATCTCTAAGTCTACAAACTCAAAAATGCTTAGGCTTGGTTTCGGAATCATTTTCCTTAGAGCTATTTCATAACGATAGCGAGCTTCTTCTAAAAATTCCTTAAGCTTATCTGCTGAGCCAGCTTCATAGCTTTCAAAGAGAGTATAAATGTCATCAAGATTGCTCGGTAAGGAGATTTGCTCATTTTCACTGAAGAAAACTTTATAAGAAGGCTCCAGTCTTTTTAATTCATAAAAATCACTAGTCTTTTTTCCGAAATCTGCGAAAAAATTATCGAATATCTCTGGCATCCAATACCAGCTAGGTCCCATATCAAATTTAAAACCATTTTCCTCTAAAATCCTTGCTCGTCCACCGAACTGTTCATTTTTCTCAAATAATTTGACGTTAAAGCCATATTTAGCAAGATAAGCAGCTGCACTTAAGCCTGCAAATCCCGAACCAATAATTACTGCTGTTTTAGACATATTGAAGATACAGTTATAATCATAACTAATGAGAATTTTTATTTTTGTTTTTTTAAGCCTCTTCTTCTTTAGTTCACTATACTTTAATTATCCAACTTATCAAGTTCAAGCTGAGCTTGATGATGAGGTAGATATAAATGACCTTAACTCAGATAAAAAATATTATGAGTTAGTAAATAAAAGATTTAAACCAGATCAAGATGAGTTTTACTTAGATTCTATTTATTCTCTAGATGATAAGAACTGGGCAAGCATATCTCGTTCAAAAGAAGTCAGAGCAAGTGATCTACATAGAAGTGGTTTAAGTTATACAGTAGGTAGCCCACTTAATGATTATTTAGTAGTCGAAGAAATCATCCCCTTAAAAAAGTTAGTCATTATTCGTGATATTAGAAATGAAAAATTTTTTCAGCTGCGAATGACTTATGGCTCCGCTAAATCTAGATTAATCCCTTTCGTAAATAAGAATTAATCCCCATCATAAACAAGAACTGAAGTAATTCTATATTTACCTAGTTTTTTTGAATTAGTAAAAACTGCTAGGTAATAGGTTCCAGCCGCTACTCTTCTCTCTATATTAAAATCTAAAATAGCTAAATCTGCTTCTAATTCAAGACCCTGATAATTATAAAGACGGCTTTGTATTGAAAGTGAGGACTTAACCCTTTTGTTAGAGGGTCTTGCCATTAAAAACAGTTCGCCAGGCTCATCTACCGTGATTTTTATAATATCTACATCACCAATATAATCAATGCTGGACTTTATAGATTTTTTATAAGTGTTTTTCTGAGGACTCTTTATGGTAATAATTTCTTTTCCCGTAAAATTAATAATTGAGTCGGAGTCTTCATCAACAACGGCTCCGATATGTGTAATGGATAGGGTGTAATTCGCAGAAATTTGCTCTTCACCCTGAATTACTATAATGTACTTCCCAGCAGCTAAGTTATGAAGATATTGCTTAGCAGCAGAAGCATCAGCTTCTTGAATTAAATTATAATTTATGTCATAAAGACTGAATTTAATAGGGAAACTAGAAGCTTCAAGTGAAAAGTTTATTTTACCTTCTTGTTTTAAATCAAAACTAAAATAATCTGCATCACCATAATAGTTAATAGTCTTATTAATTGCGATACTAGGACTAAGCTGTGGGTTAAGTGTAATAACCATACCTGGATTTATATTATTAGCGATATCGTCACTGAGGCTGCCTAGAGCTCGCTGTGTGACTTTTAGTGTATAAAAACTATCTATATCACGGCGGTTATCTAACACAATAAAATAAGTCCCTGCGGTAACCTCATAAACCAAATGGGAATTAGCTTTTGCACCGTTATCCTTATCAAAAGCGATTAAGGTCTCATTCTGTGTATACAGCCTTAAATAGGGATCTACATCTCCGGAGGTTTCTATATCAAGGTAAGAATTACCAGGTACAACGACCCTGTAAACATCAATATCATCAGCTACTTCAAATAAGCCCTGAACCTGAAAGCTAGACTGTAGATTAAAATCAAAATCCACTTTACTATTAGGAGCTATATAATCTGGCTGATCTAGAGCAGCAAAAGAAGTTCCACAGCTAAGAAGAAAAATAATCAAGAATAGAGTAAAAGTTCTTACTCTCATATAAATTAAGTCTAGTATATCAAAATTATAATTCTGTTAAGCAATCGCTGAAAAATGCTGTTTTTAGCATTTTTCGACCCCGACCGAGGTATAAAACCTAGCTCGGGGAGCGGATTGCTTAATCTCTTTACCTGACAGTCCGTGATGAAAAATTTTATTTTTCATCACTTCCTTAAGGCTGCTTAGGCAGAATCTCCACATAAGGTAATGGTAAATATAATTTCCCCCCACTGCGATAAAAAGCTTTGATTCGAGAATCACCCTCCTTGCCACCTATAACTTTATAAGATGGTAAGGAGGGATCGCTTAAAAAAGTCTCCAAATGGGGATCTATCTCTAGGGCTTTTAAATAATGCGCCTTGGCTTGTTGTGAATCTTGATTCTGATAAATTAAAGAACTAATTAAAAACCAGTAAGCATCATTACCAGTGTGTTTTAAAGCAAAATCTACAGATTCCCTTGCCTCTCTTAGGTGCATATTACTTAATTGTGCAGCAGCCAATGCTCCTCGAATATAAGGCACTGCTGGAGCTAACTCTACAGCTTTTAGTAAATCTTTTTCGCTATTGGATAAATCTGATTCTATGGTTTTTACACCACGCATTAAAAAATACAGAGGATGTTTAGCATCTGTATTTATTGCCCTATTTAAATCACCTTGATCATAATAATAATGTCCGATGATACTTGGTACTAAAATCATTAGACTTAAAGCTAAAAAGCTTATTTGAGCTGGTCTTCGTAAAGAAGATGGTAGTTTTTTGAAAATATTTTCAAAAAACAGATCATCAGCTTTGGGTAAATAGCAAAGCGGCATTATAATTAGTCCCATAAGCAGGAATTGATTAAATGACTGTAAATTACTATCAGCAACACCAATTAAAGCTAAGCAGGGCAAAGCTTGCGGTGCTTTAACTGCAACTAGATAGAATAGTGCTATCACTAAAATTAAACCTACTAAACCAAGCTCAAAAGCATAATGTATAAAAAGATTATGACCATGATTTACTTGCTCATTACCATGGGCACCTAAAACCTGTTCTAAATGACGGTGAACAGGGAAATCTAAGACGAAAGTCCCAAAACCATGACCGAATAGAGGCTTCTGTAAAAAACCCTCAAAAGCTCCCTGCCAGATTAATAAGCGTGGTTGAATAGATTTTTCTATAAAGTGAATTAATTTTTCTTTGAATATAAAACTTAAGCCAACTAAAATAAAAGCTGAAATATAAATCAATCTAGAGCGCAAATAGACCCTAAAACTTAATACCTGAGCCAAAAAAGTTATTTTTTTATTTAAGAAGAACAGCATCACAAGGAAACTTAAGTAAACAAAAGTACCTAAACGCACGCCCAGAAATTTTCTTTTTAGTTTAGGTATTAAGCTGTCATCATCTCTTAGATAGATAACCAGAAATACTGGCACCCACATAAGTAAGCTTCCAAGCTCTGAAAGCGAGAATTTAAAAAAATCACAGATGCCTAAAACGATAAAAACTACTAATAATATTCTGAAACGCTTTCTGGTATCTAAATCTAACCAAAATTTGGATGCACCAAAAATTAAACAAGCAGAAGAGATTAATAAATATTCTAAACTCAGCCTAGAATTAGCTGCAAAGAAGTAAGTAATTAAAAGTAAAAACCAAATTAAATAGTACTGAGAGAGTTTAGAAACCTGAGTGAGTGTAAAAATACTGATTAAAGCATGGATAAACCAAATACTCATCCCAATTGGTGAGCTAATAATGAAAATCAATAAAAAGATTCCTAAACTCAGCATTTGCTTATATATCCGCATTACTGTGGTCATCAGTCCTCGTCATCTTTGAAATTGCACGCTATGCAGCGGTCTCATAGGCTTAAAACAAAGAATCTCTGCTATCAATCTAGCAGAGATTCTTTGATTAGTTTCAAATCATTTATGAGACTTTTGCATTATTCCAGTGTCGGCATTTTGCTAGTCTCTTTTTTAGGTGAAAAGTTACTCAGCGGCAGTATCTTGCGTAAATTGAATGGTAAATCTTCCTCTCGCTAAATTACTCTTAGTGCCTAAGCCATCTTCATTTAAAACTCTAACTAGGTCACCTTTTAAAGTTACTACATTCGGATTACGAAGGGTTCTTACAGCCCCTACTTTAGCTGTTTTAAACTTAAGAGTTACATTTTCTGCACTCTCCTTGACTTTAAGACCCTGTGCTTTTAAGCCCTCGACTACAGAATCCGAAAAAGCTCCTACTATTGAATCAACAGATTCAAGACCTACTACTATTCTTTTCTGTCCTTGTAAAAACTCCGTATTGAAAAGGTTCTGAACAGCGTCAGTGACTATTCCCGATAATAAGAAAGAATATTTTTTCTCTTTATCTGTGTCCTCTTCAAGAGTTATGCTCTCGCCAGATTCTCCATCTACGCTAGCTTCTAAATTAACAAACTTAACAGGCTTAGTAGTTTTATCATTCCCTCTGTAAAAAGCATCAACTCTCGGTGATATTTCTCTATTAAATGGCGTTAAAGTAAACCTCGCATCTGCCTCGAAAGCATTAACTGGTGCTAAATTAACTAAAAACGATAAAATTAGTATTAACGAAAATTTAAAAATCCCTCTAAACATAAACGAGTCTCCCATAGTTTCTTTACCCATCTAAGTGAGAAGATTTATTAAAAAAACTTTATATTTAAACTATAAAGAATAAAACCAAGTCTAGTACAGCTTTGTCGCTACTCATACCAAAATACCATTTTAATCTGAAAAAGACTTTTATATGTCCCTTGCGCAGTCCTAGTTTCGGACTGCTTGGACTCAAAAGAATTTTCCAGAATGGTATCAATCGAAGAGACCGATGCACAACGTACAGTTTCAAGGCTGAGGACGACGAAAACGCAGAAAATGGAGTTTTGCATCGGTCTTTCGAAGGTTAAGGATCCACTGAAAAATGCTGTTTTTAGCATTTTTCGACCCCGACCGAGGTATGAAACCTAGCTCGGGGAGTGGATCCTTAATCTCTTTACCTGACAGTCCGTGATGAAAAATTTCATTTTTCATCACTTCCTTAATTAGGGAAAAGATCAGTTTAATAGCTTAGTTATTAGGGACACGTAAAACAGCTCCGGTATCCGCACTAGTAACGAAATACGTATAACGTGCTAACCAACCGTGTTTAATCTTAGCCTCAAAAGGTAATTTCGCTTCAAGTCTCTTAAGAATCTCTTCATCAGATAGCCTTACATTAATACTCTGCTTAGGAATATCTATGTCAATAATGTCTCCATTTTGAATAATACCAATAGTCCCTCCAGAAGCTGCTTCTGGTGATATATGACCTATACAAGCTCCTCTTGTTGCACCACTAAAGCGTCCATCTGTAATTAAGGCGACTTTACCACCTAAACCAGCTCCCATAATGGCACTAGTAGGAGCTAACATCTCTGGCATACCTGGTCCACCTTTCGGGCCTTCATAAATGATGACGACTACATCACCCTCTAGGATTTGACCTGCATATATAGCTTTTAAACATTCATCTTGAGAGGTAAATACTTTTGCAGGCCCACTATGCACAAGCATTTCTGCGACTACACCTGCGGATTTAACGACTCCACCAGCTGGGGCTATATTACCAAATAGAGCGACTAATCCACCAGTCTGTGAATAGGGATTATCTAATCTACGAATAATTCGTTCATCTAAAATATCAGCAGTGGCGATATTCTCGCCAAGAGTTTTTAAGGTAACAGTCGGTTTATCTAGATTTAATAAGCCTGGACGCTTAGCAAGCTCACTTAAAATAGCTGAAACGCCGCCAGCACGATGCACATCTGCCATATGAATATCTGGCGAGCTAGGACTTACTTTACAGATATATGGCGTGCGAGCAGCTATCATATTTAACCTTTCGATAGGATAGTCAAATCCAGCTTCCTGAGCTATCGCTAAAGTATGTAAAACAGTATTAGAAGAGCCTCCCATCGCGACATCTAAAGTGAAAGCATTATCTATACTATCCATGGTAATAATATCTCTAGGCTTTAAATCTGCTTTAAAGATTTCTAAAATTTGGCGAGCGGCACTGCGAGCTAATTCTAAGCGTCCATTATCTGTCGCTAATATAGAGCCATTACCTGGTAATGCCATGCCGATAGCCTCTAAGAGACAGTTCATGCTATTAGCTGTAAACATTCCAGAACAACTGCCACAAGTAGGGCAGGCATTATCCTCTATCTCTTTAAGTTTTTCTTCATTAATATCACCTTTCGCATAAGCACCGACAGCCTCAAAAGCAGAAACTAAATCAACTTTAGTACCATCACTCAGAGTGCCAGCCTCCATAGGTCCACCCGAAACGAAAATGGTAGGAATGTTTACCCGAGCGGCTCCGAGCATCATACCTGGAACTATTTTATCGCAGTTCATAATACAGACTAAAGCATCAAGCCTATGAGCTTCTACCACTGTCTCTAAGGAATCCGCAATCAATTCACGGCTAGCAAGGCTGTAACGCATGCCGATATGCCCCATCGCAATACCATCATCTACACCAATAGTATTAAACTCAAAAGGCACCCCACCAGCCTTACGAATCTCTTCCTTAACGACTCTACCAAACTCTTGAAGGTGCACATGCCCTGGAATCAAGTCTATATAACTATTACAAACACCGATAAAAGGTTTATTAAAATCACTATCGTCCTTAATTACCCCAGTAGCCTTAAGAAGACTTCTGTGTGGAGTTTTATCAAAACCTTTTTTAATTAGATCGCTGCGCATAACTATGATTTTAGCAAAACAAGCAAAACCACATAATACTATCTAGCACATATGAAATTTACCGAGTCTCATTAATCCTTGCTATGATCCGATAACTCAAAGCTTCAAATGTCTCATGGCATTTTGTTACAGCTTCAGCATGAGAGCCAATGGCACCATCTGCATGTTTTAGTAAAAACATAGGCTTGCGTGCTTCCTGAGAAAGAGGAGCTAAGCTATGGTAGTGTTTTATAAAAGCTATTTTATTTGGGTCATTATTAACAGAAAAGTTAGTGTCTAATATTGTCTTTAAGATATGTTCGTTATAAACATTTGGTATTCTATCAAACCATTGTGAAAAAGCTTTAACTGGTCTGTCTTCTTTTGCTGAATATTGCATAATGATGTAACCAAGCGGTAACATCTTGCCATCAGCAAGTAAGCTTTTATCTTTATTAGGTGGAAATTTATTAACCCTCTCCTCCCACTCTTCTTTCCAGCGTTTTATCGCCGCACCTAAATTTTTCATACCCTGTAAGGAAAATAGATCTGGAGCTACAGGTATTATGATGAAATTAGTACTAATGAGAACTGATCTATTAATGGCTCCTAAATTAGGTCCCACATCTATTAGTATGTAGTCGGCCTCACTGCGCTTAGACGCATCTTCCAGCAAAGTTTTAAAAATAGAACTTATTTTAAAAGCAAAAATTTCACCATTAAGACAATCGGTCCACTTTTTACTTAACTGGTCTTCAAAGCTAGAAAGAGAGAGATCTCCAATCAATAAAGAAATATTTTCATTATCACTAATTGATTCAATATGAACAGGAACATAGGCTTCCCCTTCAGTAATGGGTTCAAGTGAATCTAATATAGTCAAACTAACATCAGATTGACGATTGACAACCTCAGCTAGTCTTTCTTCAGAAAGAAACATTGAAGATAGATTGCATTGTGGATCTAAATCTACTGCAAGTACTTTATGACCTAATTCTGATAGCATCCAAGCTACATGATAGATACTTGTCGTTTTTCCAACACCACCCTTGTTATTAAAAAAAACTATAGTATTCATCATTATAATTTCTTATAAATAGTCACTCCAAAGTGATTAGACTGATCGTAACTAAATTCAGCATCTGGATTGCCATTTAATTTCAATTCATTCTTTGCTGTTATTACACCTCTATTAAATTTATTTACATAGCCCAAGATTTTCAGGACCTCGGCTAGAACTGGATTTCTATAATCATTTTGATGAGGGAAATTATTTGCAGTAGCTGCACCATAGAGTCCACCAGGGTTTACGATTTCAATTCTGTCTAAAAACTCATAAAACCCTATTGGGGCATTTGATTCATAATCTCTATGCATTATCGCATTATTCAATAATTCTCTAATTGCCCGAGATGGGTATGAATGAATAAGTTTTTCGGATAAAGATGTGTGGGAAACGGGTTTAGTCTCAACAAGATCTTTAATAAATAAATCTAATTCGCTCATCACAGTAATTAGATCACCTATAAATTCTCTTTCTCTGGGAACTTCTGCATCCACCGACACTCCATGATATTTAACGTATTGTATATAAGCACCAGATATATAATATTTAACGTTGTCGCAGAGAGTAAGCAAACTTGCATTAGTTGGATAACCTAGGTTTAAATCATAAAATCTAAGTGAAGCTAATTGATTTTTAATTTCACGATGGTTTTCTGCAAGTGTTTCTGAGTCAACCGCACGGGGAAGATAACTGAGTTTAAATAGAGGGATATTTAAATCATCAAGACTAGCTTCTAGGCAAGGTCTAGCATCAAATGTTTTGGCTTGAGATACCCTTCTCTCTAACAAAATCCTTTCTTCAGTTTCTGTCGCAACACCTTTTCTGGGACCAATTCTAATACACACCCGCCCCTTAAATCTCACTGGTGGAAATGGATGTGGACTTACTGTAATAATTACGATATCTCCATCTTCAAGTGAAACTTTCTCAATATTTATATTAGGTTTGGGGAGAATATTACCTGAATCACGGAGTTCTCCAAGATTCTTTAATATTTCATCCGTGACTTCTGCTCCAATGGCTTTACCTGTCTTGTCATCTACACCTAAAATTAAATAACTATCCTCAGTATAATTAGGAAGATTATTTGAAAATGCACAAACAGCTTCGCTATATTTAGTTATGTCTTTAAAAGAACTAGATTTCTCTACCCGACTTGACTCCTGCTCAGAGAGTAGCTTCTTTAATTCATCTTCCGTAAGTGGCATAGAATAAGAAAAACCCTACTCCGCCTCCACTAAAGACAAATACAGCTCATCCAATTGTCCCTGATCCACAGATGAAGGCGCTGAAGTAAGCTGACAGAACGCTGACTGATTTTTAGGAAAGGCGATAACGTCTCTGATGCTATCTGTATTAGAAAGTAGCATGATAAATCTGTCTAAGCCTAAAGCTATGCCACCATGCGGAGGAGCACCTAGTTCTAAAGCCTCTAGTAAAAAGCCGAAACGCTCTTGAGCCGTTTCATCATCTATATTTAAAGCTTTAAAGATTTTCTCTTGGACTTTCTTATTATGAACTCTTATAGACCCGCCCCCAAGCTCTATTCCATTAAAGACTATATCGTAAGCATAAGTCTTAACAGCCGCTGGATCAGTCTCTAATTTATCAACGTCTTGATTATGTGGAAGCGTGAACGGATGATGGTTAGCCTTATAGCGATTAGATCTTTCATCATATTCAAACATCGGGAAATTCACTACCCAAACGAGTTTTCTATCTTTAGGGTCTATAAGACCATCTTTTTTAGCTAAGAATATTCTTAATTTTGCTAAAACATAGTGAACAATCTTCGCTTTATCAGCCACGAAAAGTAAAGCATCACCAGGTTCTATTTCTGCCTTCGCTTGAAGTTCTTGCATCTGCTCTTCAGTAAAGAATTTCGCTATAGGAGAACTAATTTCAAATTTACCTTCACCTATATCCTTAAAAGCTATCCAAGCAAGACCTTTCGCTCCCATCTCTTTAGTAGTAACAAAATCTTTTAAATCATCAAAGTCTTTTCTACTCAGCTTCGCTCCACCTTTGTAATTAATAGCTTTGACTAAACCTCCACTATTAGCGACGCTAGCAAATGCCTGAAACTCAGACTTAGACATAAATTCAGTAAAATCTATTAACTCCATGCCGAATCTTAAATCTGGTGCATCAGAGCCGAAGCGATTAATCGCATCATCGTATTCTATTCTTGGAAATGGGGTCTCTACTTCTACTCCGACAGCAGCAAAAGCCTTTTTAATAAGCCCTTCTGTAACCGTGATAACATGCTCTTGATTAATAAAACTCATCTCGATATCTATTTGAGTGAATTCTGGCTGCCTATCAGCTCTAAGATCTTCATCTCTAAAGCATCTTGCGATCTGATAGTATCTGTTAACTCCGCTCATCATTAATAACTGTTTATAAATCTGCGGTGACTGTGGCAGAGCGTAGAAATTATTCGGGTGAACTCTACTCGGCACTAAATAATCACGAGCTCCTTCTGGAGTGGATTTAGAGAGTATCGGGGTCTCTATTTCAAGAAAACCTTCATCGCTAAGATAATTACGCACAGCGTGAACAACCTTATGTCTGTTTTCTAAATGCTTACGTTTATGTTCCTGTCTTAATTCTAGGTATCTGTATCTTAATCTTAAATCTTCATTAACCTCTTCCACCTTATCTAAAGGGAAAGGTAAAACTTTAGACTCATTAAGTATTTCTACTTCAGAAGGATAAATCTCTATAGCACCCGATTTTAAAGAAGTATTTTCTGAACCATCTGGTCTAACGCTCACTATACCCTTAACAGCGATTACATACTCAGCTCTAACCTGCTGGAAAATTTTATGCACATCTGGATTTTTATCGGGGTCAGCTACTAACTGAATCTGCCCTTTATGGTCTCTAAGCTCTAGAAAAACTATACCACCTAGATCTCTGCGAGTGTCTACCCAACCAGCGAGTACCACTTCTTGATTAACATTAGCTTCTACTAGGGTGCCACAGAGGTGTGTTCTAGTTAATCTAAAATTTTGTTCTACTTTACTTACAGTTTCCACGAATACTACTTTATCATGTTTAGAAATTCATGACATTAGGCTAATCTAAACATCCAAAACTCGAATAACACTCTCCACGGCCTTTATAGAAGGTAATTCCTGAATTTCTTTAAGCATCTGCTTCATCGACTTCTCTAAAATAGGATCTATCATAAAATCAGCTAGGGCAGAATCTCCTTTAACTTCATACTGGTCTATAAATCTCACGTTAGCGTTATTGCGCTCAGTAATTAAACCTAAATCTTTTAAAACGCCTACTTTGTCGTGCATCGAAACCCTTATGTAGAAAGGGTTTTTAACATCATCAATAGACTTCAATTTAGCCTCTTCCGTATGTGGTGCCACCATAAACTGTGAGCTGATATTAGCTCCCTGATTCATTAACATTAATAGATCACCAAGCACTGAACTCGCTGTAGCAAGCGAACCCGCTCCACGACCGATAAAAGTAAGCTCCCCCACGGCAGAACCATCTATCATGACGGCATTATTCTCAGCATTGACATTAGCTAAAGTCTTTTCTTTAGGCACGAATACTGGGTGAACTCGAATATCTAGTTCATCACCTTCATTGAGGGCTATGGCTAGAAGCTTAATCGCATAGCCTCTTTTTTCAGCTGATTTAATATCAGCCTGAGATATATTACGAATGCCTTCACGATAAATTTTCGTCATGTCGATTTTCTTACCTGAAATAATTGAAGCTAAAATAGCTATTTTATAAGCAGCGTCATGCGCGTCTACATCATTAGTCGGGTCAGACTCTGCATAACCCAGTTCCTGAGCTTGAGCTAAGGCATCAGAGAAAGAAGCACCTTTTCTTTTCATTTGATCAAGAATAAAATTAGTAGTTCCATTAATAATCCCAAACAGCTTCTTAATTACATTACCCTTAAGACTCTGCTTCAGATTAGTGATGATCGGAATACCGCCAGCCACGGCAGCTTCATAGAATATAGTTTTACCATTCGCTTGAGCTATGACGAAGAGCTCTTCCCCAGCTGTCGCAATAAGATCTTTATTCGCTGTAACGATATGCTTTTTATTATTTAACGCTGTTATTAAAAGCTTTTTAGCAAGCTCTATGCCGCCCATTAATTCGACTACTACTTCTATATCTGGATCAGTGATTATCTCTTCAGGGTTATTAGTAAATAATTCAGCACTTAAAAGTCCTTTATTTTGAGCCTTTACTAGGTCTCTTACAGCGACTTTCTGAACTTGAATTTCAGGATAATTCTTCAGTAGCTCAAGAAGCCCAGAGCCGACAGTACCACATCCTAGAATACCGATTTTAATTACCACGTGAATTAGTGTAGCTTATTCATATATGAGTCGA
>JBJTTW010000147.1:0-3973 GCA_046080385.1 bacterium | reverse complement strand
AGAATAGACGTTTATCTTTCCAGTGTCTAGTATAGTGTTCTCCTTCGCACTTACTGCATGAAAAACCCTTACTCCATCTTAGTTTCTCTAAATATTCTGCACATTGCTTTTCATTCCTAAACTTCTTTATGAACTCTTCTAGGCTTAAGCCTTTTTGAAATTGGATCTTGTTTGTCATACCTTAATCATACCTTACATAAGTAAGCGTGGCTAGCACTTATGCTGTTTTTTGGCGGCTTCATAGGTAATCAGAAATTCTTTTGAGTCCAAGCAGTCCGAAACGAGGACTGCGCAAGGGACATATAAAAGTCTTTTTCAGATTAAAATGGTATTTTGGTATAAGTGGAGTTTGGCTATAAGCCCTTAATGAGACTACTGCGTAATGGTCTCCTAATGTGCTTCAAGCCAATTTTTACCAAAGCCGAGATTAGCTATTAATGGCACTCGCAATTCAACTGTATTTTCCATGCAGTTTTTGAGTATGTTTTGGACTGAACTAAGATTTTTTTCTTGACATTCTATTAATATCTCGTCATGCACTTGGAGTATAATCCTTGGAATTTTAAAGTCTTCAAGGCACTGTTGCGGAACTCCAATTTCTGCGTTTTCGTCGTCCTCATGATCCTCATGTACCCGCAGTACACTGCGGTCATTCGTCCTCCTCAGCCTTGAACTTGTTCGTTCGGCAAGAGTGCCTTCATAAGCATTAAGGATAGTATGGTTCAGAGTTTCAGATCCTATATCTTGAAAAAGCTTAGCTTTGATTTTTATCATAGCTTGTTTCATAATATCGGCAGCAGCACTTTGAATGACAGTGTTAAAGGCTTGCCTCTCTTCTTCTTTTTGTAGCATTTTATTATTACTGTTAATGTTTTGGAAATATCTTCTTCTGCCGAAGATATTTTCTACATATGAATTTTCATGAGCGAATTCAAGCGTGCTTGCCATAAAAGGTTTTATAGAGGAGTAAATTTCAAAATATTTATCTATAAAATATTTAGCTTCTTTATTCGTAATATTCAATTGCTGAGCGGTAGCAAAGGTTCCCTGCATATAAACTAAAGCAAAGTTGAGAGTTTTTCCTATTCTTCTATCATCAGCTGTAATTTCTTCTGGCTTTTTATCCATTATTTTAATTGCAGTTTGAGTATGAATATCTTCATTATTCTGAAAAGCTCTGATTAACTCTGGTTCATTTGCTAAATGGGCTAAGACTCTGAGTTCTATCTGAGAATAATCAGCGCTTACTATGAAATTATTTGGATTAGCAGTGGTGAAACCAGTTCTCACTTTACGTCCTAGTTCTGTTTTGATGGGAATATTCTGTAAATTAGGATTAGAAGAGCTGAGCCTGCCTGTAGCGGTTAGAACTTGATTGAAATCAGAATGTATTCTCTGTGTCTCTTTAGCGATAAGCTGTGGTAGATTGTCGACGTAAGTGCTAGTTAACTTAGTAAGTGAGCGGTATTCAAGGATTTTCTGTATTAAGGTTTTTTGTTCAGAGTTGAGGTCTGCTTCTATTAATAGCTTTTCAAGAGTATCTTGGTCAGTAGGAAAATTACCAGATTTATTTTTTTTACCATCATTCTTGATACCAAGCTCAATAAATAACGTTTCGCTGAGCTGCTTTGGTGAAGCTATGTTAAAATGCTTTCCAGATATTTTAAATATGCTTTCTTCTAGCATAGCGATTTTCTGATGTAATTCTATAGATAATTCTGAAAAATATTTGGTATCTATGCTTACTCCAGTATTCTCTATCTCTGTAAGTACTTCTACGAAAGGGAAATCGATATTTTTTAAAAGCTCTAATTGTTTTTTATTTAAAGTTTTTTGATAATAGAGGTAAAGTCTATAAGTTATGAAAGCATCGGCTGCCGCATAATCTGCGACATCATTCATTGGGACTTGGTCTAGGGTTATTTGTTTTCGCCCGGTGCCGATAAGTTCCTCTATCTCCTTCATTCTTAAGTGAAGTATTCTTTTAGACTGTTGTTTAAGACCGTGTTTATTACTTGGATTTTCCACATAGCTAGCTAGCATAATATCGAAAAAATTACTGTGAGTTACTATGCCAAGCCGTTTAAATAATTTATGCTCAAATTTGGCATTCTGAATGATTTGTAATTGATTCTTATTTTCTAAAATGGGTTTTAAATATCTTAAAACTAGGCTGTGACTTAGTAATTCTGAATTTACTTTTATTAGAGTGGCTGTGGTGTTTTTAGAGTCCTCGGGTTCATTCTTTGTAAACAGATTTTGACCGAATAATGAGCCCTGACTTATAGTGATATTTTTTACTTCTGCTGTTTCATTGGGCTGCTTAACTGGGATGTAATAAGAATAAATATTTTCATCAGTAGTATCTGCCTTATGAAAGGCAAACGCCCAGCCAACTATCTTGCAGTTGAGGGTGTTTAAGCCAGTGGTTTCTAAATCTATCGCGAAAATATTAACTTTTTTCAGTTCATTACTGAGCTCTTTAAGCTTTTCTTCGCTGTCTATAATAATGGCACTGAGTTCTAAACTTCTGATCTCTTGATCTGCCTGTTCAAATGCTTTATTAGAGCCATCAGTAGATTCCTCATCTATATCTACACTTACTTTAACTAAATCACCATTATTAAAACTTTTTAGGAGTACTGGTAATTTTCTTAAAATGCTGTGAAACTCAAAGACTTTTAAAAAATCTATTAAGGATTCAGTATCTGGTAGATTAAGTTTCGCTGCTTTTAAATACGCTTCTGTCTGACCTGCATAGATTTCCTCTGTAAGGATTGTTGCAAGATGCTTTGATAATCTTGCAGAATCTTCTTGGGCTGTTAATTTTTCTTGAACTTTAGCTGGAGTGATATTTTGTAAATTTTTATAGATATTATCAAGATCGCCGTAATCTTCTAGTAATTTTATGGCTGACTTAGGTCCCAGTCCTTTGATACCAGGTATATTATCAGAGCTATCTCCGGCTATGCCTTTGTAATCAGCTACTTGAGAAGGTCTTATGCCTAGCTCTTCGGTAACATCTTGTGAGCTGTAGAGCTTTAGTCCTCCACCACGCTGTGGTGCAGCGACTTTAACATCATCACTGATTAATTGAAATAGGTCTCTGTCACCGGATAATATGACGGTTTTTAAACTCTCTTTCTCCGCTGCTTTGGTTAATATGCCGATAAGATCATCAGCCTCAAAGCCAGCTTCTTCTAAAACTGGAATATGAAATCTTTTAAAACTTTCTTTAATCCAATTCCACTGTGCTTTTAAATCATCAGGCATTTCATCTGGGCGGTTAGCTTTATATTCTTCATAGAGTTCATGGCGAAAAGAAGGTTGTGGTAAGTCAAAAGCCACAGCTATGGAAGTGGGTTTAATCATCTCCATCGCATCAAAGAGAGCTTTTAATGTTCCATATATAGCCCATGTTGGCTCACCATCCTTGTTTCTAAGATTGGTTCTTTCTAATGCGAAAAACATTCTAAAAGCTAGATTGCTACCGTCTATAAGTAAAAGTGTTTCATTAGTCATTTATTTTCTAGTCTAATGAGAGATAATTTTAGATTATTTCCTGGAATTATTGTTTCATTTGATAAATTAAAATTAGCTTCAATTTTTTCTTTTATATCTTCAAGCCCATTACTTGGCCAGAAAAGATAAGCAATGCCTTTTGTTCTAAGAACTCTATGAGCTTCTTGTAAGGAATCCAATAAGAGTTGGTTTGGTGATTCCTCATTGGATAAGAGATGGCATTTAATTCCGTAAGGTGGATTTATGATCATTAAGCTTTGAGAGCCTTCATTGAATGGCAGTTGTGTTGCATCCCATTCTTGAAATTGCATTAACTCTACCTTTGCCTCTGGGTTGGTGGCAGATCTTTCTAGGCGTTCTTTAGCGGTGCCATAAAGTGTACCTGCTTTATAGTTTATATCTCCAGATAAAGTGCGTATCCCCTTACTTGATAAATAAACTGCCATGGAAC
>JBJTTW010000146.1:0-4837 GCA_046080385.1 bacterium | reverse complement strand
CGCCTATATCATAGATAATGACAGGCTTTTAAAACAAATTGTCAATCTTAAACCCGCCGCCAAAACTCTTGTCGGTATTCTACAACTCCATTTGAAACGTTTTTATGATTTGGCACCCCTAGGGTGCGGAATGTGAGATAGAAGATCCTGTAACTGGAGAACTTATCCAAGACATTATTTACCAAGAAGATTACAGCAGAGTAGAGTTTATTCAAGATTCTAGATTTCTCTTCGGCAGACCAGGTAGCGGCAAAACAGAATTACTGAAAAAGTTAGAAGAACAATACACACAAGACGATAAAAAACACGAGACGAGAAATGAAACTTTAGAAAAATCTAAGATAGTTCAATTCATCAAGCTCAAAGAATGTTACCAAAACAATCCTACAGAAGATAATTTAAGTAAAAAGATCGAAAAAGATACATCACTCTTACTCTTAGATGGCTTAGATGAAATTAATGAGCTTTTTATACATAGACTGCTAGAAGATATAAATAATCTAACGAATAATAGAGAAAATCTTATTACTATCATTAGCTCTCGGACTTATCTTTTAGAGAGATATCCCGAACTTAAAAATCTTAAAAATTTCAAATATTCTGTAATTAGCCCCTTTGATGAAGAGAAACAGAAAGAATTTATCAGGAATTATGCAAAACCCCCACGCCCTTACGCCACGAAGAGCAGCCTAACAGAAACTCAGAAAAATTCTCTAACAGTCTATCTTTGGCAGCGTAAAATCAAGTTATACTCTAACCCTCGTTATCTGAGCATCCTGTGTTCCTTAGTAATGGATGGAATAATAGCAGAATCTGAAATTGAAAATCTTTCGAGATATGATATTTTCGAGAAGCTTACTAGGTCTAGTTTAGATGAAACATTAAAAGAATCCCAACCTGAAATATACTTAAACACTCTACAGAAACTTGCCACAGTTATAAGCATTAAAGGTGACACTGAGATTAACTCCGAAGATTTAATGGATTTTTTCGACTACGCACAGTTTGATTCTAAAGCAGTTGTTCTTAATAAAGATTCTCTAAAAACACTCTATGACAAGTGCTTACTAAGGAAAGGAAAAAGTGGTTCATTTGACTATATTGAATTTGACGATAGGGAGATTCAGGAATTTCTCACCGCAAAAGAATTAATAAAAATCTCAAAGCACCTTAATCTCTTTGCTAAACTATGTTTCAGTGAAAACCCTATTCGTTTTAAATCTCACTGGCTAAATAGTCTTAATTTCTTTATAGAGAAAAAAACTGATGATTTCTTAAAATTACTAAAACACTGTCATAGAGTAAGTGACAGTAGTCAAATAAATAATATTTTTCACTACATTTTTGAATATTTAGAGATTAAAAGCCTTTCTGAGAAAGATAAAGAAGAAATATTCACTATCCTTTTTAAGTATTATCAAGAGCAGAAATTTTGGCTTTTCGGCCCACATTACAGACTTAGGATTAAACTAGCAAAATTATATAATCACGAAAATGCAAATCATAAAAAATTAGTTTTTGAGTATGTAACAAATAGCCTCAAAGAATACCGCTCTTTATCTAATACTGATGAATATAATTATATAAGTACGACTAATGCTCTATTGGTTATTCAAGAATCATTTGAGAAACTAAGTGCAGAAGATAAAAATAGCTTAAAAACAGTCTTAATTAAAGATATTAATATAGCTCTTCCTAATGAGGATAGTGGGCAAATCCTCCTACAAGAACGCCTTGAACTGCTGAGTCAATATAAAGATAAAAGCTTACTAGAGGAAGAATCTATCAAAGAACTGTTTAGAGATCCTAAATTAACAGCAGCTCCAGATCAAGCCAAGACAATTATTCAGCCACTACTGCTACAGGATATCAGCTTGAACAGACTTTTACAACTAGGTTGTGAATCAGATGAAGAGAATGAGCTTTTTTTAAATTTACTCATAGAAAACCATCGTCCAAAAAATAGCCACGAGTGCAATGTAAATATAGTGACCTTTCAAAAAAACTATTTAACTGAAAAAATAAATTCTAAGAAAAATATCAAAAAGATTCTTGATGCAATTCTCTCAGAAACATCTGAGAATCAAAAACTATTCATCAATGATAATTATTGCCTCGACCTTGAGGAACCTAAAAGCTTCTCTAGGAGAATTTATGAATTACTTGGTCAACAAGAATCTGAAACATATTTAAGAAGGTTCTTCTATTCAAATCAATTCAAGCACTACTGGAGATGTGATTTGAAAAACGCTTTATTAGAAAAAGTTTTAGCTAATAATGGTGATTGGCTTAATAATGAAATTCAGCAAATCAAGCAAGACGAAGACCCCCAAGATAAACTAAACTCTCTACTAAATATCTTTAATACTGAAAGAAAAAACTTAGTCTTAGATCAATTAAACCAACAAAACATACTAATAATACTAGAGATACTCAAAGATGATAAAACCTATCTCTCACGATTGATTGAGTTTTTAATGCTATCTAATAATCCCAATAAAGAGAGTATTTCAAAAGAGATCATCTCCAAGACAGATTTAAATACCCAAGAAGACGAAAATATAGATGAGACGCTGATTACTAAAAATAGAACAGAGCCTGAGAAGCCGAAAGATCGAGGTCCTCAGATTACCGCAAATCAAAATCTATATAATCAAATTTTAAAATTATCGCTAGAAGAATTAATCAGCAATTATTTACAGCAATATCAACCAGACAAAAACTTCTACACTAAAGCTCTTCAAGAAAAATATCCCTCTCTTACAGAAGAATTAGAAACAGAAATTAAAAAGCAATCTAAAAAGATCTTCGATGATTTATCACAAACACCAGAAGCCCCCTCAGATCAAGATCAAATCTTTACTGAGCCAACGGATCTTTATTTTAAAATAAATTCTCTTATTAATATTTATGCTTCAGAGTCTTTGAGCAAATTTTTAAAAGATCTAATTTTAGAATACCCTCAGTGTTTAAATTTTTACACTTCTATCATCCGTGACTTAGACCTAAGACTTAAAAATGAAAATTTTTTAGCTAAGCTACTAGAGAGGCTTATAGATATACCTGAAGCTAATGGTACTAAAGCTACAATCACCACCTTGAGAATCAGCCGCTACTCAGATTTAGAATTAGCTAAAGCAAGACTAAATGACATTTTAGGACAAAAGGGTAATCACTGGGTTTTAGCTATGCATTCAATGGAAGAGCACCGAGAAGCACTCGCAAGATTTAATAATAAAGAATTATTTTTCGGCGAAGATGAAATATTTAAAAAGATATTAAATCTCTGCAAAAAGAATCTGACAGAAGATTACAGAAAATATGGAATGCTATCAAACTTATTTTCTATGCTCTGCGAGAATTTAAAGACACTCAGTGCTAAAGCTGAATCACGAGAAATTTTAAACAAACTAGAACAGGAATTTAAACAGCTAGAACCCTTTCCGAATCAAACCTTTCTCAAAATTACCCTGCATGATCTCAGAGCTTATTTTACGAACTTAGATAAACCAGCGTCAATAGTTGAAGCTAGTTTACTTTACAACAAGCTTAGAGAATCGATCCCCGTTGATATTCCTGATTCATATACCCTAAAAGAGAAAGTCCTAAAAATTCTAGAAAAAGATGAACAAGGATTCTGGAACACTATCCTAGAAAAAATCAAAAAGGAAACCAAATCACAAAAAACTGCTAATTCAGACAGTCAAGATGATCAAGATGTCAGCAAGTCTGCGACAGAACCAGAAATTCAAAATGAAATTAAGCTCTTTATTGAAAATCGTTTTTATAAACAAGGCCTAAGCCTAATTGAAATTATTAGAGAACCCGAAACTAACACAGGTAAAAAAGCCGATTTCCTGATCTCTTATGGTCTAGTTAATCCAATCTTAATCGAATTAAAATTAAGTAGTCATGGTGATGTTTTAAGTAACAAGAGTGAAAAAAATATAGAGGATACAAAATCTTATAAACAATTTTTACACTATAAAAATGATTTCTATTGTGATTACGGCATACTATTATTACTAGATACTGAATCTCATAAACTAAAAACTTGGCAGAGTAAAGAAACTAAGATGAAAAAAGCTTACGGAGCGATTCCTAATGTTGAGGTAATTAGTTTTTCATCAAACTCTAAGGACTAAAAATGAAAAAGACCACAGAAAACTGGCTAAAGATAGCTGAAAAGGATTTAAAGTTTGCCAATCTTTGTCTTGATGAGTCTGAGCCACTTGGAGTAATAACTCACTTGCATGCTTCAATGGAAAAAATCCTGAAAGCTATTTGTGAAGAGACTATTGGCTTACCTCCTAAAACTCATAGTTTAAAAAAACTTGCTCTAGATATTTGTAAATTAAACTTAGAGAAAAAACAAATCCAGCTTATGTCTTTATTAGACGAGGCTTTTATGGATTCAAGATATCCTGAGGATATCACTCTATTTGAGGAAGAATTTAATATAAAGGTGTGTAAAGAAATTTTTACTGAAACAAAGGAAACCATCAAATGTCTAAAAAACTTACTACTGAAGAACTAAACCTATTAATCAGTGAATTCATAAATAAAGTCTCAGAAAAGTTCACTATAGAAAAAGTATTTCTCTATGGCTCCTATGCCAAAGGCACTGCCCATGAGCTAAGTGACGTAGACTTACTTATAATCTCACCAGATTTACCTGTAAGAGCAACTAAGGGCATGAATGGCTATAGAATTATCAGCCAGCTTGATAAAGTTTATCCCGATATAGAACTCAGTGCCATTCATCCAGAGGGTTTAAATAATGAAATAACGAAAGCTTTTTATGATGAGGTTTTCAAGACTGGAATAAATTTCACGA
>JBJTTW010000145.1:0-16739 GCA_046080385.1 bacterium | reverse complement strand
TCCTCTCGCAAAGACTCTATTACTACTTTCGCTTTGAACTCTGAACTATATGGCTTGCCTCGGGGCATGGTACTCTCTCCTCTCTTACCTTACCCTTCTCTTTTTACATTTTCTTGGCCCTATTTCTTCAGACCACTATACTGCTCAGAAAAATCACTAACAATAAGTTCTATCCTATCTAAGAAACCTAAGTCCTGAGCGGCAATTAAAAAATGCCTTGAGAATATTCCGCTCCCAGAACCACATTCTAATATTCTTAATTTTCGATCAAGTGGAAGAGTCTGAATATTATTCTTAAAAATACTAGCGACATTATAAGCATGTGCTACTGATGTAGTCACGACATGAGGTATTATGCGTGGGTTGCCCTTCTTTACAAAGGCGTCCATGCCTTTTTTCGTGTAATATTCTCTAGTTATAGAGTCTAATTTTGATTTATCAAAATCAACCCAATCCTCAACAAGATAGAAATCCTTAGTAATTTTTTCCATAATCCTAAAGACATGATACCCAAAACAATATTCAGGCACAACTTCTATAAATAAAGATTATCACTTAAGCTCAAAAAATGATCTATAAATAACTTGATCCACTATATTTAAATTAAACTGAAAAACATCAATAAACTCATGCAGACCATCAGCTAAAACCTTATCTATACTAGTCAGTAAAAGCATCTGCTGCAATTTAGCCATTTCATATTTAGCACCCATATCAACTCTCGTAATCTCAGTAATCGCCCCAAGCGAAGATAGAGCCTGATTAACACAATAGTTTATTGAGCGTGGAAAAAACGGGTCGAAAATTAAAAACTCTGAAACATCACGATAATTAACTTGGTGATATTTTTTTCGATACATCTGAAAAGCACTTACAGAACGCAACACAGCACCCCACTCGACAGCATCATAAGGAGAATCGACATATTCAGGGCTTGGTAATAAGTGAAAATACTTAACATCTAATAGCCTTGCTGTTTTATCTGCCCGCTCTATCATCTGTCCTAAACGCAAAAAATGCAAAGCCTGATCTCTAAGCATTGCATTCACGACAAGCCCGCAAGCTACATTATTAGAAGCTTTTATCTGAGCATATAAAGGTAAAAGATTATCTTTCTGACGCTTTTTACTATACTTCTGTATAAAGTGATAAAGCTCGTTTATAGTTTCCCATAACTCAGTAGGTATAATCTCTCTCACCGTACGAGCGTTTTCACGAGCGTTAAGAATACAAGAAAGAATAGAATTAGGATTTAAATTATCAAAAGTTAAAAAATGTACCACTCTCTTTTGATCTAAAGTCTTATATCTTTTAAAGAAATCAGCCTCATCACCAGAAGCTAGAACTAGTGGCTGCCACTGAACATTTTCACGATCTAAAGCTATATCTAAAATCAATTTAAGATTAACATCTATAAAGCGAGCTATACTATCAGCCCGCTCTAAATAACGGCTCATCCAATATATAGAATTAGCTACTCTACTTAGCATAAGCCCTGACACTTAAGAATTTCCCTCACTACCTAATACCCAAGTATCTTTACTGCCACCGCCTTGAGAAGAATTAACTACTAGTGAATCTTTCACTAAAGCCACGCGAGTAAGTCCTCCTGGAAGAACGAAAATTGACTTACCATAAAGGATGTATGGTCTAACATCAACATGCCGTCCTTCAATATCATCACCAATGATAGTTGGGCAGCGAGATAAAGAAAGAGTAGGCTGGGCGATATAATCCCGTGGATTTTCTTTAATCTTCTCAGCAAAACTTTCTCTCTCAGAGCGTGTAGATCTAGGTCCGATGAGCATACCATAACCACCAGACTGATTCACAGCCTTAACTACCAGCTTCTCTAAATTATCAAGTACATAATCACGCTGCTTCTTATCCTCGCAAATATAAGTATGAACATTAGGCAATATCGGCTCTTCGCCTAAATAATATTTTATAATCTCTGGAACATAAGCGTAGACAGCCTTATCATCAGCGATACCATTACCTGGCGCATTAGCGAGTGCAAGATTACCTTTACGATAGGCATTCATAATACCTTTCACGCCTAATAAAGAATCCTCACGAAATACACTCGGATCAAGAAAATCATCATCTATTCTTCTATAGACCACATCTACTTTCTCAAAGCCTTTAGTAGTACGAAGCATCAATTCATCATTCACTACGACTAAATCCGAACCCTGAGCTAAAGTAATACCCATCTGCTGAGCTAAATAAGCATGCTCAAAATAGGCTGAATTATAAATACCTGGAGTGAGGATAACTATCTTAGGCTTTTCAATATGATCTGGAGCTAAGTATTTTAAAGTATCGTATAGATGATCAGGATAATCAGCCACTCTTCTAACATTCATCGTCGCAAAAGCCTGCGGGAATGTACGTTTCTGTATAGCTCGATTTTCTAACACATAAGACACTCCAGATGGGCATCTCAGATTATCTTCTAGAACATAAAATTTACCATCTACATCCCTTACTAAATCAGTACCAGTAATATGAATCCATATCTTACGTGGAGGATTTAACCCCTCACATTCTTTTAAATAACACTTAGATGAGAGTATTAAATCCTGAGGTATGACCTTATCTTTTAAAATTTTTCTATCATGGTAAATATCATCTACAAAGAGATTCAAAGCCTCTATACGCTGCTTAAGTCCATTCTCTATATTTTGCCATTCACTTGCTGGAATAACTCTTGGGATAATATCAAAAGGGAATATTTTCTCAGTCCCCTTCTTATCACCGTAAACACTAAAAGTTATACCAAGCTGATGCAGAGCGAGTTCCGCAGCTTTCTGCCTGCGACGCAAATCCTTATGCGATAGTACATTAATCTGATCAATCAGTGGCTTAGAATATAAATGAGGCTGCCCACTTGCATCAAAAAGCTCATCGTAGAAAGAACCTGTTTTATAATTATCAAAATTTAAATTAGTTTCCTTCATGCACTTTCACCACTAAATTTTTTTAAATACTTACCTCTTCTATTCTAACTGTAACTGAAAGTTTTTCAGAGCCACCACCTTTAAAGATTGTGCCTGAAGTCGGAGTGGCATCTCGATAGTTTCTACCACAAGCGACTCTGATATGATCTTGTGCGACAGAGCAGCCATTAGTGGGATCATAACCTCGCCAACCCACATAAGGAAGATAAACTTCAGCCCAAGCATGAGAAGCCTCAGACTGTAATTTATTTTCATAATTGGCTCCAGTATATATATAGCCCGTACGATAACGTGCTGGAATATTTAAAAGACGAGCTAAACAAATAAATAAATTAGCAAAATCCTGACAGACACCTTTCCTTGCGGTATAAACCTCAAACGGTGTGGTATTCAGGGAAGTAGTACCTTGGACATACTTATAATCGTTATAAATGCTCTGATTTATATCCTCTAGTGTATGATGTAAGCTGTAATCATTTCTCTCCACAAAGCTCATCGCATAATCTGTCAATTCTACAAGCTGAGTTTCTGGTAATTCTGGTGGGAGTAAATAAGCCATCATCATCTGCCTCTGCCACGGCATCCAAACTAGTGGAATAGTAGTCTGCCTGCGTGAAAGGCTGTGATCATCTGGAGGGCAAGCAAAAACCTTTACTCGACTTTTACTCTCTATTGATAATTGAGCGTAAGGTAAATTAATGCTGTAATGCACTGATTGATTACCAAAAACATCCTCATAGCGAATCTCTTCTCCACCAGTAGAGACTTTCAAGCCTGATAAAACCACTTCCTGCAATTGATCTTCTATCGGCTGTAATCTAAATCTATGAGTACTGTGTTCCACTATCTGTTCGTATTCATAATTAGTAATGTGAGTAACGTCAAAAGTTCTGTATGAGAGCGTTTTACCATCAGGTGCATGTGTCATCGCCCGAAGATTAGTTATAGATAGATGTGGAAGACTAGTTAAAGCCTGCTTAGCAGAGTCACTTAAAGATGGTAAGCTAGCAGAACTTTCAGGTTGATAAGCATAAGTAAAATTTTGTAAGCCCTGCTTATTATCCCAAATCAAGCTGCCTCTTCGAGAGATTAGCAATTGACCAGATTGCATTTGATGCCAATCCCCTTGAGGAAAAGAGGAAGAACTAAATATTAAAGCCGTTCTATACGTATCCCTTGGGTCCTTTAAGTCTATAGAAGCTATTTCTGAATCAAAAACATTAAGTTTACTTGGTGGCTTCCTTCTCGTATAATACATATTCGCCTGTGACTGGGTTCCATGAAAACAAACCAAGCTATTACCATCAGTGAGTATCATATCTGCACTACCAAGCTGATCAAATTGCTCAAACCAAACCAATAACACTTCTGGCTTAATATCTGCAAGCTTACGAATATTACTGTCTTGCATCAAACCAAGTAAATAACAGAAAGCTATCTCAGAATCTGTTCTCCCCAATGGCTCAAGAAATCTAGATTTATTGGAATGCAGTGCCTGTAATTTAGTTTTATCTAAATCTCCTTTATGCATAAACAACCAATCCCTACCAGCAAAGCTGCGAGAAAACGGCTGCGTCTCATGATTCGTATAACCCTTAGCACCCTTCATTACCTTACAAATAAAGACAGTTGAGCGAAATTTTTCCCAGTCCATCAAGGCTTCAGTAAGTATTCGGGTATCCCTTGCGGCAGGATCTTTCGCAACAATCGCTCCCTGATTGTTGTTTGGATACCAACCAAACCCCCAACCAGTAGATAAGCTCGCCTGAGTTTCATCAAAAAGTTTTAATTTAATAGATGGCGAACTTAAGCCATCAAAATTTAGTGCAAAGATATCACTCAAAAGTCGCCCCTTAGATAAAGAAAGCCCTTGTAATATTGGCTTATTAACAACTATATTATAGATAGCCTAGATTATCAAAACAAATTTAGGAAAATTCATGGGCATATTAACAGCACTACACCATATTACACGCTACAGCTATGATAGACCCATCAAGCTTGGCATGCAGACTATTAGATTACGCCCAGCACCGCATTGCAGATCGCACATCCAGTCCTATTCATTAAAAGTCTTACCCGAAAAACATTTTATAAACTGGCAACAAGACCCTTTTGGCAATTACTTAGCAAGATTAGTCTTTCCAGAAAATACTAAAGAATTTTCTATTGAAGTTGACTTGATTACCGAAGTTAGAGTTTTTAACCCTTTCGATTTTTTCCTAGAAGATTACGCTAAGGAATTTCCTTTCGCCTACAGTGCTGAATTAAAAGAAGAGCTATCGCCATATTTAGAAATTAAGGAAAATGGCAGCCTACTTAAAGCTTGGATAAAGGATTTTACCGAATCGACCCAGATCAATAAAGGCACTAAATTAAACACTATAGATTTCTTAGTAGCCATAAATAGTGCATTAAACAAATTATTAAAATATGTAATTCGTTTAGAAGAAGGTATTCAGAGCTGCGAAGAAACACTCAAGCTTAAAAGTGGCTCATGCAGAGACTCTGCTTGGTTGCTTTGCCAAGCAATGCGCCATCTTGGCTTAGCTACTCGCTTTGCCTCTGGTTATCTCATCCAATTAAAAGCTGATATTAAATCGCTTGATGGACCATCTGGCACAGACCATGATTTTACTGATTTACATGCTTGGACTGAAGTCTATTTACCTGGTGCAGGCTGGATAGGACTAGATCCTACCTCTGGTCTCTTTACAGGTGAAGGTCACATACCTCTATGCTGCACCCCTAATCCTTCTAGTGCTGCTCCCATCAGTGGCTTGATTGAAGCTTGTGATAGCAGCTTACATCATGAAATGACTATAACTCGTATTCATGAAGACAGGCGAGTCACCAAGCCATATTCAGACCATGAATGGAACAGCATAGACCTGCTTGGAAAAGCTATAGATAAAGATCTAAGTAAATCTAAAATTGAGCTCACTATGGGCGGGGAACCGACTTTCATCTCTCTTGATAATCGCTCTGGTTCTGAATGGAATTTCACAGCTCTCAGCGATGAAAAGAAACAGCTTGGGGAAAAGCTTCTGCTATCTCTAAAAGAAAGATTTCAGCCTAATGCTCTAATACAGATCAGTCAAGGGAAATGGTATCCAGGTGAAATATTACCTCGCTGGGCTATGCACTGCTTCTGGCGCAAGGATGCTGAACCCATCTGGGCTAACACTGGTTTAATTAAAATATCTGCTGCGGAAATTAAAAGTAAATCTAAAAAAGAGAAAAGCAGCAGTTCACTAGAAAACAGTAAAATCTTTTTAGAAAAATTAACTAAAAAGCTGTCTATACCATCATCCTATGTTATTCCAGCTTTCGAAGATACTATCTATTATCTATGGCAAGAAAATAAAATACCGATAGAGAAAGAGATTTTAGAGTCTAATACCTATGAAGCTACTGAGCGTAAGCGTTTACAGAGTTTACTGGATAAAAATCTAAATCAAGAAGTAGGCTACGTTCTACCATTACATTTCTCACCAAGAAGGCAGAGATGGATTAGTAATAAATGGGAATTTAAAAATCAAAGGCTCACATTAGGAATAGGAGATTCACCTATAGGTTTACGTCTGCCTCTGCAAAGCCTTCCTAGCGTAGTAGCCCCTCATGGTGAATTTCCACTAAAACCTAGTCCTTATGAACAGAAAGCCCAACTCGCTTCTTATAGTCAGCTACGCAAGAAGATCTTAGAAAATCCCAAGAAAAATATTCACGATAAAGATTTCAAAGATGATCCGTGCGGTCTAATTCGCAGCGCAATTTGTGCTGAAGTCAGGGATGATATATTACATCTATTTTTACCACCGTTAAATTTTATAGAGAACTTCTTAGAGCTAATAGTCGCTATTGAGTTAACTGCTGAAGATTTAAATATTCCAGTCGTGCTTGAAGGTTACACTCCACCGAAGGACCTCAGGATTACACACCTGAGCGTAACGCCAGATCCTGGCGTGATAGAAGTTAATATACAGCCCGCTCATAACTGGGAAGAATTAAAAGACATCACTTTCACGATATACGATGAAGCTTACAAAACGCGATTAACAACAGAGAAATTTTTGATAGATGGACGCAGAGTCGGCACTGGCGGAGGGAACCATATAGTCTTAGGTGCTTCTAGCCCTGAAGCTAGCCCATTTTTAAAACGCCCAGATCTATTAAAAAGCATGATCGCTTTCTGGCAGAATCATCCATCACTTTCATATCTTTTCTCATCTATGTTTATAGGACCTACTAGCCAGTCTCCAAGAATAGATGAAGCTAGACATGACTCTCTTTATGAGTTAGAAATAGCCTTTGAGCAGATTCCAGTTAATGAAGATGTGCCCCCATGGCTAGTTGACAGATTATTCAGGAATCTACTTGTTGATCTTACAGGTAACACTCACCGAGCCGAGTTCTGCATAGATAAACTTTACAGCCCAGACAGTAACACTGGAAGATTAGGTCTTCTTGAGATGCGTGGCTTTGAAATGACAGCTCACCCACAGATGAACTTGGTGCAAGCCTTGTTAATCAGAGCTTGCATCGCTAAATTTTATAAAACACCATATAATGGCAAGCTTATCCCTTGGGGAACACAGCTACATGATAGATTTATGCTCCCTCATTATCTTTGGGAAGATTTTAATGATGTACTAAATTTTCTCAATTCTGATATGCCGAAAAAAGCAGCTAAATTTGAAAGCTCTTGGTTTGAGCCTTTCTTTGATTTTCGCTTCCCAAGATATGGTGAAGTGCAGCTTGGCAGCATAAAGCTTGAGTTACGCATGGCATTAGAGCCATGGCCAGTATTAGGTGAAGAGCTGGGAGCTGCTGGCGTTAGCAGATCAGTAGATTCTTCCTTAGAAAGACTAGAAGTGAAAGTCACTGGTCATATACACTCTAGGCACAGTATTACATGTAATGGAATAGAACTACCTCTGCAAAGCACTAGTGAAAAAGGTGTTTACGTGGCTGGTCTTCGCTTTAAAGCTTGGGCACCTTACTCCAGCCTCCATCCGACTATCCCCGTACACAGTCCACTGAAATTCGATGTCATAGATAAGACCCTGAATCGTTCTCTAGGCGGCTGTACTTATCATGTTACGCATCCAGGTGGCAGAAGTTATGAAAGCCTGCCAGTAAATGAAAATGAAGCAGAAGGCAGGTGTTTATCCCGCTTTCAGGCTATGGGACACAGCCCCGGAAATTTAATTTTTAAAGCAGCTAAAATTAATCCAGATTTTCCATGTACACTCGATTTGAGAAGGTCATTATAGAGACCGCTGCACAACTCCATTTTCTGCGTTTTCGCCCGCCTCATGATCCTCATGTATGCTTGATACATTGCGGTCATTCGTCCTCCTCAGCCTTGAAACTGCGCGTTGTGCAGCGCGGTCTCTATAAACAGCTTCTTGTCAAAGAATACTAAAGCTCGCCTGTATATTAACTGTAATTTCTACAGTTCCAGCAGAATAAGCTTCTACATTGCCGCTATCACTCTCAGTATTAGCAGCTTTAGCCATAAGCATCATCGGCATCGCTCTTGGTGAAGGATAATCGAAAGACGAACTTTCACTAAGCCTATGCACTAGACCTAATTTAGCAGTCACTGGTGTTAACATCGCTTCAGCTTTAGCTTTAGCACTTAGTACTGCTTCCTTTAATAACGGAAGCCTGTACTGCTCTGGGTTTTTCAAAGTATAATTCACTTTATTTAAGCTATTAGTACCATTTTGGGTGACAGTCGCTATTACTTTAGGCAATGAATCTAAATTAAAAACCTCTACCGAAAAGGCTCTTACAGCCTTATAGCCTTTAAGTATATATTTTTGTTCTTTCTGATTATACTCCTGATCTTCTTCTATATTAAATCTCTCTAAATTAATCTCAGCTTCAGCGATGCCCATTTTACGAATAGCATTTAAAACATTTTTAGCATTCAGCTCATTTTTAGAACGTGCTTCTTCAGCCGTCTTCGCTTCATTAATAACAGAAAAACTACAGATCGCCATATCTGGAGTGACTTTCTTTTTAGCAGTACCTTTAACTTCTATCAGTCTCGGTTCTAGATGTGGCTCATGGGCAGAGACGTAACTTACACATAAAGTTAAAAGCAGTAATATTCTAATAACGAGATTCATCTTGTTTAATAATAGCAGGGTGAAAAATAAAGTTTAAAGGAAAGCTTGATCAATTATAAACATATACATTAAATTAATGATTCACGAACATTGCTAGTCATCAATTATTCCTTTATCCAAACTCCGTAGCACCAGATTCTACAAAGTTATCTGCATCACAAGAGCAGATATTAAAAGGACACCAACGAATAGACCCTGCTAGAGGTTTAATAAATGGGATGTCAGCAGTAGTTCCATTGAGACCAAAGGATGAAATTCATCCACAGGATGGCGATCAACAAGGATTTATGGCAGTCTCCAAACTGCCAATTACAGCAACAAATACTACGAATAAAGCAGGTACCGCAAAAGCTATAACCATGCATCTTCCTCCAGAAGATAGGCAATCTAGTACATTTGGGTCACAAAATTTAAATTTCCAAAATGAAGTCCCCGAAATTAAATTTAAAAGTAAAGAGCTAATGGCTTTACTAATCGATGACACTATGACGAATCAGCAAAAATTTACTGTAATAGAGAAAGATCCTACAGACTATGGACTGAGCCGTGCTCTCATAATGGCACTAGAGCAAGATGTTATCAATAAAGATCAATCAAAACTTTTCTCACAAAATCACGCTTACGCTCAATCTGCAAAAGCTTCTCAAATAATCACTAGGTTAAACTCAAGCCCATTACAGTTAATTATGAGCTTAGATAACCTCAATCCAGAAAAGAAACTTGAACAGATCAGAGATGGGGCTATAGTTGACCAAAAATTCTTAAGTACTCTCCCGCAAGATGCAGCAGAGGCAGTAGCTTTAATTCAGCAAAAAATGATTTATAAACCAATCTCTGACAAAATGAAAGCAAAAGATCTAACACTAAAAAGAAATTTTAGCCCTAATCCTAATTCACCAACTGGTGAGCATATGCTCTCAGAATTAACCCTAAAATATGGAGACCTTCCTGAAATAACAATTGAGTGGAAAATACCTAAAGGAATTAGATCAGCAGAAGAAATCCGAGAAGCTCTTGAAGCAGATGCCCTTAGAGAAGAATTCACCAAGCAAGCAACAAATACTCTTGCAGAAGAGTTCAGCAAATTTAGTGAAAATTTTTCCCAAAAAGATAAACAGCTCGCAGATTCTCTCAACCAAAGAATTACAGAAGTCAACCCAGAAATTACACAACAAAAAAGACTACTTGAAACTCTTGATCCAGTATTTAATACAGTTATAGAGAGTGGTCTAACCACACTTAGTAAAGAGCAGCTTATTCAGAAATTTTTCACCCAGCTCAATAAGGGTCTTAAAACAGAAGAATCAACAGAAAATAGTAGATATGGAGAAATATTTGCAACATTCAGTAAGAATCTGACAAAGGATCAACTGTCAGTAAAAATGAAAGAAGCCATGAACACCGTAATTAAAGAAAACTTCACTCCAACTAAAATATCAGAAATTCTAAATCCAAATAGATATGAGAGCCTCGAAGAATACCAAGAAGCAGTAGAAAGAAATAAACACCTTGGTCCAGAAATGCAATTAAGTGAAGATTTACAAACAAAATACAAAAATATTTTAGAAGCAGGTCATGGAAAAGGTCACAATGACGCTAATATTCCCGAGAGTCAATTAGTAACTCAAAGAATAACGGTTAATACAGAGAATCCAACTGAATTAGAATTCTTACCAAATAAAGGAGTTCCTGGAAAAGAAGTAAAAATGCCAGGAGGCGTCGTCGTCCATACAGCAGGAGCTACGGCTAAAGGAACCTCCCCTAGTAGTTTTAACCTAAGAAGCAGTAGTGAAAAATTTAGGTTAGAGATTAATAATGGAATTATAAGTTTATTTGGAGTGAATAAAGATGGGGAAGAAAAATTAACAGCACAAATTAATCCTTCTGGAGTCACATTATTATTTGATGAAAATATCAAGAATAATAGAACAGCTTTTACCCTCCCAACGGCTAATGCTCCAAGAACAGATCGAGCAAGGGAACATTTCAATTCCTCAAGTGCTAATACCATTCTGGAAAATTCTTTTGAGTCCAAGCAGTCCGAAACTAGGACTGCGCAAGGGACATATAAAAGTCTTTTTCAGATTAAAATGGTATTTTGGTATAAGATGCTTTCATTTCGCCGCCCACTCCCCTATCAAAATAACCCCCTAACTCACCTTATATTCATAGAAATATTTCAAAAGAAAATAACGAAATATTCTTCTTAATGTAAGCAAAGATTTACAGCAGAACAATCCAAGGGGAGGCTTAAATGCAGGATAGAAAGAAGCTCATTCTTGATAATTTTTTTCGTAAAAAAATCGCCGAGGTCGATCTAAAGAGAGCTCTGAGCAAAGCCAATATAAAATTTTCAGAAGAAGATCTAACTCAGATCAAAGACGAGATCAGCAAAGTTTTACTAGATCAAAAAGAAATTTACTCAGAAGAAAAATTAAAATCTGGACGCATCGATGACATAGAATTATCTGCTTTTAATTTCGTTAGTGTGCTTTACGCAGTGGAAAAAATAGAAGAACGTCGTGGACCGAGTCCTTTCCTTGCAGCGATCAAGAAACAAGCTAAAAAACACAGACGTCTCTATGAATTAATACAGTTATAATGACTGCATCAATCTGTTTTTTCAGATTCAAATCTTTCAAGCACTGGTAGTAAAAGAAATAATAATATCTGCACTTCTTCAAAGAATACACTGACATCAAAAAAGCTTATAGCTATAAGAAAAACAGCTAGTATTTTTAGATAAAAGCTATTTGCAAAAAATAACTTCAAATACAGCATAGTGGAACCGAGGAAACCCATTAAACCATACTGAATAAAATAATGATAAAAAACATTATGGATATGGTTATATTCCAGCTTTTTCAAACTAGCAAGCCAAGATGCATATCTCTCAAAGCCAATCCCTAAGAAGATTTCTAAAAATTTAAAATCCAAGACTAAATCATCAATATTACGCCACAGTTTAATACGCGGGAAAAATTTCTTCCCCAAAAATAACTGCTTAGCTTTAAAACTCAGATCCCCAAATAAAATATAAAAGATTAATCCTATACCAAGTAACAATAAAACCAAACCAATAATCACCCAAACCCTCTCCCGCAAGAGCTTATATGCACCGATACAAAAAAGGCAAGCTAAAATACCAAGTAGTGTAGCTAAAGAGAAAGCTTTAACAATACCGATCAAACAAAGAAAAACAACAGTTACAGCAAGGATTATTGCATAAGGAGAGAGTTTCAGCGATTCCTCTTTTTTATACTCAATGAAAGCTGCAATAATAATCAAAAGTACAATAGTAGATTCACAAGCCCAAATATTAGCGTTACCAGCAGAACCATTCCAACGATAATCTGCAAAAATCAAACTCTTATAAAGTGAGTAAAACCAATCTATTGAAAAACTCAAGCTAAATAAAACTGCAAAAATGGATAACTGCCAAACTCTCTTGATGCCAAGTAGCTCTAAAAAGCTTAGGAATAACTGCGAAGCAAAATAAAACAGAGGCACTATAAATACAGTCGAAGCATTTATCCAATGAGCGTTCTTATGCTCAGAATAAAAATAATCACCCTGAAAGCCCCCCCATATAAGCGGTGTAAAAAAAATCAATAAAATATAGAAGGTGAATTTATTAATCAGACTCTCTTTAAGGATAGAGAATAAGCTCGTTTTCACGGGCTTGCTGAAGCCTATTGAAGCAAGTAAAGCTATACAGGGCAAAGCTATTACAGTGTAATAAATATCAATGCAGGTTAAAAAAATTGAAAAAATTGGGGGAACAGATAGAAAAATCGCTAAAATAATTAGTAAATATCTATCTCTTACAGTTAAATCTGTCATGTGGATTTGCTAAGCTTAGTAGATAAATTTTAATTGATTATGAGAACCAGCGCAATGCAAAAGAACAAAACAAGCTTTCAGAGACCAGATTTAAGCATAGATAAATCATCTGAAGATAAAGCTTATCAGCTAATTGACAATTTTGCGAATGGCATTCTCAGACAGGTTAAAGAAAATGCTAAAGAATTTGGTACTATAAAAGCGATTCAGCGATTCTTAAAGCAAGTTACTAGTGAAGATCCTAGCGATAAAATAATCTATGAATCTATTAAACGCATGGATAGAGATAAAATCAGCTCTCAAGTCTCACTATCTATGAGCGAGATAGCGATGAAGCGCGCACAAAATTTACAGAAAACATCCATAATTAAAATGATTCCCTATTTATTAGGGCTAGCTGGATTACTTACTGTAGTCATTATGAGCTTCTTTTCTGGGCCTTTTAATTTTACTAATCCTGCTGTCATCAGGAACCTTATTCTAGGACTGTTATTTACGGGCTTATTAATCTGGGGAACTATACAGAGACGCGCTACTAAATACTCTATGATTACAGCATCACTATTACACCAAGCCTGCTCAGCTTTCGCATCTGCAAAACTCCAAGGAAAAGGTGCAGTGGGAGCATTACAGAGCTTAGCTGAAATGAGAACCAGAGCTAAAAGTATGCAAGCAAAAGCTAAAGCCAAAGAAGCTGAGAAAAAAATTAAAGATAAAAAAGATAAAAAAACCAAAAAATAGAATAATTATCTAAGTAGTGTTTTTATCTAAAAAAATATCCAGCATATTAATTTTATTTCTTGTTCTAATAGACCAGCTTTCCAAGCTTTGGGCTCGTGAATATTTAAAACCAGCTATTAGAACTGATTTCATTCCATCATTTTTAGAGTTTAAATATGCAGAAAATACTGGAATGGCTTTTAGTTTTTTAGCCAGCGAGCCATTTATTCTTACTATACTTATCAGCATTATAAATCTTGGACTTTTATTCTATTTCCTGAAAGAAGCACAGCCGCCTCTATTTCTCATATTTATCTTTGCAGGGGCCTTTTCTAATTTACTAGACAGATACCTTTTCGGGTTCGTGACTGATTTTATAAACCCTACTTTTATGAATTTTGCCATATTCAATCTAGCAGATGTTTTCCTGAATATTGGCTTAGCCTTTTACATACTAGATACTATTTTCTCAGGAACTGCTGCGAAGAACGAATGACCGCAGGACGACGAAAACGCAGAAATTGGAGTTCAGGAAGTCTCCATTAGGGGCGTGTAGCCTAACGAACAAGTTCAAGGCTGAGGAGGACGAATGACCGCAGTGTACTGCGAGTACATGAGGATCATGAGAACGACGAAAACGCAGAAATTGGAGTTTGGCTTGCACGCCCCTTAGCCCTGACTAACAGGCCCAGACCAAGTCTTCCTTCTATTACTAATCTCAAGCATACGCTCAATCGTAAGCCTAGCGGGCTCTATAATCTCATCTGGAATTTTAATCTCAGTAAACTCTTCTTTAATACCAAGATATAGATTCTCTAAGCTGTGATATTTCATATTAGGGCAAAGAGGTAGTGGAAACACTGTCGTAATCTCTTTTTCTGGAATATCAGCCTGCATTCTAGCGACTAAGCCTTGCTCAGAAAGTATAACGAACTGAGTCGCGGTATGATCTTTCACGAAATTATAAATCGCAGAAGTACTACCTACGAAATCAGCCTTACGCCAAACCTCTGGATTACACTCAGGGTGAGCTACTATAATCGCATTAGGTAGTTTTTCTCTCTGCTTATCTACTTCAAGTGGAGTTATCTGCCAGTGTGTAGGACAGAAACCATCATAGATATGTAATTTTTTATCTGGCAGATTAAGCTGAACCCACTCACCCAGACCTTTATCAGGTACAAAAATAACTTCTTTTTCACTTAGAGACTCCACTATATCGACTGCGTTAGTGCTAGTGCAGCAAATATCAGATTCTGCTTTTACAGCAGCAGAGCTGTTTATATAACAAACTACTGGAGCCCCAGAATGCTCTTTTTTAAAAGCTCTTAAATCATCAACATTAATCATGTCTGCCATAGGACAGCCAGATTGAATATCTGGTAAAAGAACTTTCTTTTTAGGATTAAGTAATTTAGCAGTCTCTGCCATGAAATGCACACCACAAAAGGCGATTAAATCAGCATCAGTAGCTTCTGCCTTCTTAGAAAGCATTAAAGAATCACCGACGAAGTCTGCAACCCTCTGCACCTCTAATCTCTGGTAAATATGCGTCAGTATAACCGCATTCTTTTCTTTCGCTAAAGCACGAATCTGATTAAATATTTCTTGTTTCTCAGCTGTTTTATCAATCACCGAGCGAGCCATAGTAGACATAGTATTAACAATTTTACAATAGGCAGGTATGAATTGGGGGGAATATCACCTTAATGTTTAGGAAAAATTCAAGATTCGAGCTAAAGCTCTAGCACTTAAGAGGCTAGCTTCTACTCCGCTAGGCTCAAGATCAGTCTCCACTAGATTATTTTGATCATTGATAAATTCAGAAGAAAGCCCTAAAACATAATCCCCCACAGCATAAATTTCCTCACCTTCCGCCTTTAGAAATGTCCTCGGTATTTCTTGCAAAGCCTTATTTTCTTTATTTTCCGAGAACTCAATATTAACTAAATCCTTGCACTCGCTATCTATAACGGGCGTAGAATATAACCAGCGATGTAAATGCTTAAAACCCAGCTCTGGCATAGAATCTACATCAAATCCCATTATTGAGAAAAATTCATTCAATAAAACTTCTTCAATCAAAGCATGTTCCATTTCTAAATTATTTTCCGTAAAAGATTTAGAAGCTTTGATAACAAAAGCAGGTGTATTAGAATCCCGCAGAGGCTTTTTATGATTTAAAATTACTTCTTCTATAATGGAATTTTTAATTTTTAAAATATCTGCATCTCGTATTTTAGATATGAGCTCTGATACCACAGTGGACGAAAACAGCTCTGCTGACTGCTTCAAAGAAAACATTAAAACGAAAGCAGGGTTATATTTCACTGTAGATAAGCTTTTTACTAAATCATCATATTTAGAATAAATCCGTGCAGTCTGCTCGGCTGGAGCCGTCGAAATTATTATGTCAAAATCCACATCAAACTCAGCGGCATCCTCCAAAACAAGTTTATATTTAGAATCACTCTGCAGAGACTGTAGCACAAGTCCATTTTGGGGCTGCTTGCAATCTTCAATTTTTGTAACAATGTTTTTTACAAGACTCTGAATTTTAGTTTCTAAAAAAATTTTTTTAATATCTTTTAAAAGTAGCTTAGCAAAAGAATTGCCATAAGGCTTAGATACGAAAAGTGCTTCAGTAGACTGTTCCCCAACGCCACCTTCTGTATTTTCGCGAGCAGTCCGTTCAGGAAAACTTTCCACGATTCGATTTCCTGAATTCTCCTTATCATTACGGTCTAATTTAATAATTTTTCTATCCAACAATTCAATATTCTCATGCAATAAAGCACCGCTTAAAAAGCTTTGTAAATCTGGATCTTGAATACTGAAGTAAGATACTCCATAATCAAAACTAGTCTCAGCTTGCCTTTTCGATGCTGATCTGCCGCCAAGCCCACGAGCTTTCTCAAATACATAAACCTCATATTTAGCAGCGAGTGCATTTGCAAGATAAGCCCCACAGATACCAGAGCCGATTATCGCAACTTTTTTAAGCATTTCCATATTTAACAGTGTATAATTTTTTATTAAGTAAATACTATTTTTAAGATAAGATATCAAAAAA
>JBJTTW010000144.1:0-5693 GCA_046080385.1 bacterium | reverse complement strand
GAAATAAGCTCAAGCTTACGCTCATCAGTAAAGCCTTCTACATCATTTAAGAAAGATATTTTGTCTCTAAAAAAAGGCTCTGAGAGTAAAGCCTCCATAACTTCATATTTACGCGTATCTATAGATAAAGGAAAATCATATTTACCACAGAAAAATTTTAAAAAATTTTCCAAACGCTGATATTCTTCAATCGCGGGTACAGGCTCTGCATCAGGACGAGTAGACTCAGCCCCTACGTCTAAAGCGTAAGCCCCACTTTCCATAAGCTTCTCTGCTTTATCTAAAAGCCAAGTGAGATCACAGAAATTTTCAGAACCATCTGAAAATGAATCTGGAGTTATGTTTAATATAGCTAAATATTTAGCTCTCTGCACTTTTCATATTTCCAAATCTAGAAATAGAAGTAATTAAATTTAAATCTATTTTTTTCTATAGCCACCTAAAAAAAAGAATAGCACTGCTGCAAAAAAACTTACGGGATGCTTTTTAATAAAAGTCACTATATTAGAACCAAGCTCAGATATATTATGCCTAGTGCTGCGAATATAGATGAGTTCTCTTAATTGCTTAAGATTACCATTTTTATCATCATCTTCAAAAATAGGATTATACATAGCTTATATAATTTTTCCCACTTTTATTAAAATTTAAAACAAGAAGCAGATCAAGCTAAAATATAAATTTACTCAGCCTTGAACTTGTTCACTTGGCTACATGCCCTTAGCAATAAGGACGACGAAAACGCAGAAATTGGAGTTCGCGAGCAGTGCCTAAGAATAAATGGAGACTTGATAGTAAATTCACCCCAGCCGGAGATCAACCAAAGGCTATCCAGGAAATAGTTAGCAGACTAAATCAGGGACAAGAGAGACAGATTTTAATGGGCATTACAGGCAGTGGTAAGACTTTTACGGTAGCTAATATAATTCAGAGCATTAATAAACCAGCTTTAGTATTAGCTCATAATAAAACTCTAGCTGGGCAGCTCTGTAATGAATTTAAGGATTTCTTCCCTGATAATCGAGTTCAGTATTTTATTAGTTATTATGATTATTATCAGCCAGAAAGCTATATACCAAGCTCAGACACCTTTATAGAAAAAACTGCAAAAGTAAATGACAATATAGACAGGCTCAGATACGCGACAACTAGATCTCTCTACGAAGCAGATGATGTTATCGTGGTAGCTTCAGTTAGCTGCATCTATGGTTTAGGCACCCCAGAATTATATTTCAAATCCGCTATCCCTCTGAAAGTCGGTGAAGAACTAGATCAGAGAGAGTTTTTGAAAAATTTAGTAGAAATACAATACGGCAGAAATGATACAGAGTTACTTAGAGGGCTTTTTCGAGTAAGAGGTGAGATCGTAGATATCTGGCAAGCTGATGAGGAAAGGATTTTAAGGATAGAGTTTTTCGGTGATGAAATAGAAAGACTCAGCCTCATAGATAATATAACAGGTGAAGTATTAGAACTCTTAGATGAAGTAAAAGTCTTTCCAGCTAAGCATTACATGACAGATGATGATGCCATAGAAGCGGCAGTTGCTCAAATAGAAAAAGAATTACATGAAAGAGTAAACGAATTTAAACATCTTGGTAAAGATTTTGAAGCCCAGCGCATATTACAGAGAACTAAATATGATATTGAGATGATAAAAGAAATGGGTTACTGTTCTGGAATTGAAAATTATTCACGAATTTTTGAGGGTCGCCCTCCTGGCTCATCCCCGCAGGTTCTTATCGATTACTATAATCGCAGATATGGCGAAAATGGCTGGGTCTGCTACATCGACGAGTCGCATATGACCTTACCGCAGCTTAAAGCCATGTATAACGGTGATAGAAGCAGAAAACAAGTACTAATAGATTATGGATTCAGGCTGCCATGCGCTATTGATAATAGACCTCTTAAATATAATGAGTTTAATGAAAAAGTAAAAAATATAGTCTACATTTCAGCTACACCAGGCGATGAAGAGATAGAAACTTGCGGCGACGCCTTTACTGAGCTTATTATACGCCCCACTGGCCTTTTAGACCCTGAATTAGAGATAAAACCCACTAAGGGTCAAGTCGACGTATTGATGGAAGAAATTAAAGCCAAAACCGAAAAAGGCGAAAAAATTATAGTAAACACCCTTACCAAAAAAATGGCAGAAGATCTCAGCGATTATCTTTTAGATCATAGTGTGCGTGCAAGATACTTGCATAGTGAAATTAAAGCTCTTGAAAGGATAGAGATACTTAGATCCCTGAGGATGAACGAGTTTGATGTAATAGTAGGCGTAAATCTTCTTAGAGAAGGTATAGATTTACCAGAAGTATCTCTTGTTTGTATCATGGATGCAGACAAGGAAGGCTATCTTAGAAACTACCGCACATTAATTCAGATGATAGGGAGAGCCGCTCGTAATGCTAACTCTAAAGTTATTCTCTTCGCTGATAAAATCACAGACAGCATGAAAAAAGCTATAGAAGAAACAGAGAGACGCAGAAAACTTCAGATAGAATATAACACGCTACATGGCATAACCCCTAAAACCATTATTAAATCAATGTCTAACCCTATACTTGATATTCTTGCCAAAGAGCGAGTTGAAGATGTTTTAGCTAGCCAGCTTGACGATTCAGCTGTTGACAAGGAGACTGGTAAAATTTCTAAAAAGGCTTTAATCAGAGCGATAGATAAACTCGAAGCCCAGATGAAAGATTCTGCTAAGAATCTTGATTTCGAGAAAGCGGCAGAATTTAGAGATCAGCTAAAGGCGCTCAGAGAGAAGCTTGAAGAAAAATAGTTTGATGCACGGCGGTCTTTCGAGTTCCTCAGCCTCGAAGCTGCACACTCAGCGACAGAGGATTTATTCTTTCCACCACCTCAGCTTCCACGCTTTCAGCGGCTTTCCAATCTTTAATCTCTAGCTGAATAGCTTTTTCATTCATAAAATCATTAATCTTTGGCGTGTATGTGATGTATAGATTATTCTCCAAGAGAGGCATATCCGAGATAAACTCCTCAGCCCGATTCCAAAGCACCGCTTGGCACTGTTGCCGAACTACAATTCCTGCGTTTTCGTTATCCTCATGATCCTCATGCACCTTAAGTGCACTGCGGTCATTCGTCCTCCTCTGCCTTGAACTTGTACGTTCGGCAGTAGTGCCACCTTGACCAGCAGGTTTACTAGTCTCATACTTAGTATTTACTGGACTTAAAAATAATTTTAAATGCTTCCTCTCTTTTCCCATTAGTTTATAAGACTTAATTTTAAGTGGTCCAGACACGAAAACAGGCTGCGGATGATCTATCCCAAAAGGCGATAATAATTCTATACGATTTAAAAGTTTTTCATTATTTTCTTCAAGAAATAGTGCTGAATCGACTTTCATTACTTTACTAAGATCACAGCCAGCTAAGCGTTTACGAAAATGGGTTTTACAGATATTTAAAAATCTATGAAAATCTTCCTTCGCTATAGAGAAACCTGCTGCTAGCTTATGTCCGCCATATTTTAAAAAAATATTTTCTTTAGCTTGAATCGCCTGCATCTCAGCAAAAATATCTAAATCACCTATATCTATGCCCCTGACTGAACCCTTACAGATATGCTCTTCTATAGACATTATGAATACTGGTAAATGAAATTTTTCGACTAGACGACTAGCGACTATACCTATAACACCATGATGCCAACTAGCATCACCGATAACGATACTCTTCTCGACGTCGAAACGCCCTTCTTCGGCAAGCTTACTTAAAGCAGATTCTTGAATCTTATCGCAAAGCTCCTGCCTACTGGTATTCTCACCATCAAGAAAGTCACAGAGTTCTTCTGCCTCAGCGTAATCATCGGTTATCATCAGCCGCACCGCAGCCATCGCATCACTTAACCTGCCAGCAGCATTAATACGAGGTGCTACACCGAAGCCAATATGCTCAGTATTTGCATTATCATTAGAACCACTTATATTCAGTAGCTTTTGCAGACCTGGTTTTTTCGTGCGAGATAATACTTCTAAGCCTCTTATACAGAGTACTCTGTTTTCACTTTTAAGTGGAGCCAAGTCAGCGACTATACCCACGGCAACTAAATCCAATAAAGAGTTTATACGAGAAGCTCTGAGATCTAAATCAGCACAGTATTCACTAATTAATGCCTCGGCTAATTTAAAAGCTACACCAACGCCTGGTAAATAATGCAGTGGATGAGTCTCCGCGAGAGTTTTAGGATTACAATTAGCAATACTTGGTGGTGGATTTAATGGTATCGAATGATGATCCGTGACGATAACATCTAAACCTAAGCTGTGAGCATACTCCACCTCGTTATAATTACTAATACCGCAGTCACAGGTAATCATAAGATCTACTTTCATTTCTTCTCTGATCTTTTTTATTGCAGCATTATTCAAACCATAACCTTCATGTAGACGGCTTGGCACATAAAAAGAAACTGCTACATCTATCATCGCAAAAGCTCTATACAACAAAGCTATGGAGCTAGTGCCATCTACGTCATAGTCACCATAAATTAAAATCTTTTCATTCTTGGCTATAGCTGTTTTCACTCTATGAAAGGCTTTATCCATTTCTGGGATTTCAAAGGGACTAGAGAATTTCACATTTTCAGTAGAAACATAATACTGAAGCAGTTCTTCATTATGCACGCCTCTATTAACTAAAAGCCTTGCCACCAAAGAATCACCAAGACAGAGCCCTAAAAAGCTCTTAGAGAAAGATTCTTTACTACGCAATTGCCATTTATTGGGCATGATATTAGCTACTTAAATAATTTCCATTATTTCCTTAATGACTAACAATATCAAATATCTCTTGGTTTACAATAATATAAATGCCAAAAGCACTTAAAACAAGCCTTAAAGCCTTATTAATTTTAGCTCTAGTAGCTGGGCTTACTGCTTATTTAATCTTAACTAGAAAAAATATTCACCAAGTCGAGAGTAATGGTTTAAAGCCTCTCTCCTACAGGTCTGCACAGCTTAAGCCTAATGATCTTGCACAGCTTATCGCAAGTAAAGATATTGACATAGTCCTTAATGTAAGAGGCGGTAGCGATAGTGATAAATGGTACAAAGAAGAAAGAGATTTAGTCTTAAGTCTCGGGAAAGAGTATCACTCGCATGGTTTTTCAGTATATAAACCACCAAGCAGAGAAAGGTTTTTAGATATAGTAAATGTACTTGAAAAAGCTAAAGCCGAAAATAAAAATATCCTGATTCACTGTAAGGCTGGAGCAGACAGGACTGGTCTTATAAGCGCAGTAAGCCAAATTATCCTCTATGATTTCCCTGTAGAAAAAGCCTATAAAAGTTCTTTAAATATTCCTTATGGTCATGTGCCCAACCCAAACGGTCCAGTAGAACAGGTTTTAATTCGCTATGAAGAATCTGCTAAAAAAATACCGAATATCAGTTTTAAAGAATGGGTTAATAAATATTATTCTCGTAAAGAGATACTCGCTTATGCTGCGGAGCATAAGGCTATTCCTGAGAGTAAGTATCTAAAGTGGACTGAAAAATTAAACCAATAATTAGGAAAAGTAGAAGGGAATTTTTTAACTACAACTAATATTTTTATCACAGATTATTGATACATAGTATTTTTTCTTATGAAAAAATACTATGTGCTGTTTAATACTCCAGCATAGGCTTCTAGCGGCGTTCCGTAATCAAGGC
>JBJTTW010000143.1:0-1172 GCA_046080385.1 bacterium | reverse complement strand
CTTCGTGTGTATGGGGATGAATCTAGACCAGAGAGAATTAGTTCAGTGACAGAGAAATTAGAAGATCTTATACTATCTAATCAGTTAGCTGATTTTATGGATTTACTGAAAAGCTATTTTGCAGGTATTCCCTATGAATTAATTCCAGTCAAGACTTTAAATGAAAAGTATTTTCATTTAGTTTTTTATTTATTAATGCGAGTAACTTCATTTAGGGTAAATATCGAAGATAGAAGCAGCTCTAGGAGAGTAGATTTAGTTTTAGAGAATGATACAGATATTTATATTTTTGAATTTAAAGTAGATCAGCCTGCTAGGGTAGCTTTAGATCAGATTAAGACTAAGAAATACTATGAAAAATATGAAAATATTTCAGTCGCTCCATTATCGCTGAAAACCAGTCTGGATGACAGGCTTAGAATTAAAAAGATACACTTAGTGGGAATTAGTTTTAGTAGTGCAGAACGTAATATTAGTGAGTATTTAGTGGGGGAGTACCACCCTTAACCTAAGCTTAAAAAATATATAGTTTATAGAATGCATGGCGATAGGCGGACCTAACGGCAATAACCTATTTAACTTAAACAATTTGTTTAAGAATGCTGGTGTTGCGCCAAAAAATCAACCTAATGAAGTTTCTTCTACTAGTGAAGTAGAGACTCCGAGTGAAGCTGGGAGTAAATTGTCTGGAGTTGCTGCTCATGCTGCTCGATTACGTGCGCAGATTGAGGATGGTTTTGCTGGAAGAGTCGATCCTAACAAGGAAATAATTGCTGGTCTTAAGGTAGCTACTTCTACTGCGATTAAGTTTAATGAAAATATAACGGCGACAAGTGCTCTTGGAGAGCCGAGTTCTGTCACCGCTATCAAAGATTCAGTTTTTAGTGAAATCGCTGCTGGTGGAAATCCTGAAATAACTTTCGGCAATCAACAGTTATTACTTGCAGCTAAAATCAGTCAAGCTGGTGGAATTACTGGTGATTTTCAAGTTTCTCAAGAGAGTGCTAATTTAGAGGAAAATAATAAATTATTAGCATTAGTAGGTAACGCTTAGAAACTAATATGGGCGTGTAGCGAAACTCCAATTTCTGCGTTTTCGTCGTCCTCATGATCCTCATGCACACCTAGTGCACTGCGGTCATTCGTCCTCCTCAGCCTTGAACTTGTTCGTT
>JBJTTW010000142.1:0-852 GCA_046080385.1 bacterium | reverse complement strand
TAAAGCTCAGTGATTTACATAAACGATAAATAGTACTTCTTCTTGCAGAATCTTTATCTAAATTCCATACATCAATAGTGATGGCTTTAAAAGATTTTTCTTCTTGTGTGTATTCTTTCTCTAAGTTCTCAATTACCTTTTTTATCAGAGTTGATTTTCCTGTACCAAGTGGTCTAGTTACTCCAAGACGATAATGGTGAGGAGAGTTTTTAATTAATTCTGTGAGTGATTTAGAAAGCCAGTCTTCATTACTAGTTTCGTCATAGGAGGTATCCTTAAATAGTCGAAACGATTCGGTACTATACTGTTCCATCACATCTGTCTCCCTAAATTCTTATAAAGCTCTCTATTAGTGATTTGCAGATCATGATATAAATTAAGAGTTTTGATTTTCCATAATTCATAATCTAGAGAAGAGTTAATAAAAACGATTTGATGATTTCTAAGAATCTCCATAGAGAGTATGGTATTTGCTGTATTTAAGCAGCAGAGATCTATATCTGGCAGTATTTCTATCTCAGAGAGGGAGCTTGAGATATCTAAAATATTTAAAGGCTTTTTATAATCAGTTAAGTAAGCTATGTCTATATCACTAGCTGCTTTAGCAGTTTTATTAGCTTGAGAACCGTAGATTAACACTGCATGTAATGCTGAGTTAGACTGAAGTTTAGCTATGATCGCCTTAATGAACGCTTCTAGCATGACTTAAAGCAGCTCCGATAATTTCTTTTAGTGATTTATTGTGAGCACTCTCTAAATGATTCTCTAAAGCTTTTATAAGCTCAGGGCAAATAAAAGGATCTATAAAATTAGCAGTACCTACCGCTAGGGCAGAGGCTCCAGCGAAAAAAA
>JBJTTW010000141.1:0-14927 GCA_046080385.1 bacterium | reverse complement strand
CTTAATCTCATTAAACTTGATGGCTCTAAATACAACCTCATCGGCAAAAGACAGGTCTCTGGATGGAATGATGACTTTAGAGAACAAATTATCTTTCAAAAATTTCCTAAAATCTCGTGATTTTTAGAATGAGACAGCCCTTTTAAGTTATTACCTGAAGTAAGATAATAACATCTATTATCTTACAATTGCAAGTCCCGTATAAAATATTTTCTAATTAACCACCAAGCTACCAATACACAAACGTATAAAGTAGATCTGGAAAGAAAAAAGTTGGGATATAATTAAAGATAATGAATAAGCTATCTGTTCAAATCAAAAAACTTCACCCCGATGTTATCATCCCTGAGTATGCGACGAGTGGCTCTGCTGGCTTTGATTTAAGAGCTTTTTTTATGGATCAATCCTCGATAAAGATAAAAGCTGGCTCTAGAGGAAAGATTCCAACTGGCATTCAAATGGTTTTACCAGAAGCTTTTGAATTGCAGATACGCCCACGCTCTGGACTTGCTTTTAAGCACGGCATTTCTCTAACTAATACACCAGGAACTATAGACTGTGACTATCGTGGTGAGATACAGATACTTATGATTAACCATGGTGAAGAGGATTTCACGATTAATCACGGCGATAGAATCGCACAAGGCATTCTTGCACCTATATATCAAGCTAGCTTTACTGAGATTGCAGAATTGCCTTTAGAAGAAAGTAATACTAGATTATCTGGTGGCTTTGGCAGTACTGGAGTGGCTTAGAGCATCTTTTATATAAAGACTCGACTGAGTAATTCATTGATATGTCATTAACCAAATCAGAAAACATTCTATATTTCTCACCCTAGCTTCACGGCAAATCCACTAATAATTACGTAAAAATAAAGCAAGTAAATAAAAGCTATTCAAGGAGAGTTATTCATGAGGAAATAGATTCATGGATAGTAGTATTGTAAGTATAGAGAGTTTCAGGGAATTGGATCCAAGGTCTCGAAAGAGTACGAATGATTTTTTAGAAATTTTTGTAATAACAATGGCAGCTGTAATTTGTGGAATGACAGACTGGGACGAGATATTTGTTTTTGCAAAGGAGCGAAAGAAATGGTTCAAAAAGCGACTAGGACTTAAATTAGAGAATGGAATTCCGTTACGCAATACTTTTGCAAGGGTAATATCTGCAATTAAGCCAGAAAAATTACAAGATGCTTTTAGTGATTGGGTTAAGTCCGTAGCTAGAAGCAAGGATAGTGAAATAGTAGCATTAGATGGAAAAACAGTTAGGCGTTCTTTTGAAAAAAGTAAAAATAAAAAGGCAGTTCATATAATCAATGCTTGGGCTTGTAATAGCGGTATTACTTTAGGTCAATTAGCAACGGAAGAAAAATCTAACGGAATAACAGCAATACCGAAGTTAATAGAAAGTCTTTCTTTAAAAGGTTCTGTAGTAACTATTGATGCAATGGGTTGTCAAAAACAAATAGCAGAATCAATATGTGAAGCTAAAGCAGATTATGTTTTGGCTTTAAAAGGCAATCAAGGTAAGCTACATGGAGCAGTACAGTCTTTTTTAATGAATAGAATAAATGAAGGCTTTAAAGATGTTAAGCATAGTTACTTTGAAACGAAGCTAGAGAGAGGTCATGGACGGATAGAACTCCGTAAAGCTTGGTCTCTACCAATCAAAGGATATGAAAATTACTTTGATGGATGCAAGGAATGGAAAAATTTAAAATCTATTTTTGTAGTAAAACTAGAATCTACTAATATTAATACTAAAGAACATACTGAAAATTTTCGCTATTACATTAGCAGTTTAGATACAGACGCACAGAGGTTTTTAGATATTTCTAGGGCTCATTGGAAAATTGAGGCGATGCATTGGACTCTAGATGTTTGTTTTAATAGAGCTGCTCTCTCCACTGATTACCTTGAAGACATCTTGCAACTTAATATTTAATTCATCTTTCGTGGATTTGTCGTGAGCAGAGTTGATTTTTTCAAGAGCTTCAATAACAGCTTTTTCGTGCTGCCTTAATCCACCTGCAAAAAAAAGACGTGGGTGTTTCCACGCATCTCCAAGGTTATGAACTAACCATTAAAACTGTTTCAATGTCTCTTATTTTGACAAAGAAAGATTAAAGTCTTGAGCTAAAACTTTTTTAAGTTCTTCTACTTTATCTAAGTTTTCCCAAGGCAGATCCAGATCCTTTCTACCGAAATGACCATATTTAGCCACATCCTGATAAAATCTTCCACCGCGCTCTTTCGGTAAATTCTGTAAGTTAAAATTCTCGATTATCTTCTGTGGTCTAAAATCGAATACCTTTTGAACTAACCCGATAATTACTTCATCAGAATACTGACTAGTCCCAAAAGTGTTCACATAGATACTTGTAGGATTAGCTACACCGATAGCATAAGAAATCTGAATCTCACACTGATCAGCGATACCCGCCGCTACGATATTCTTCGCTGCATGCCTTGCAGCGTAAGCCGCTGACCTATCTACCTTAGTAGGATCTTTACCAGAAAACGCTCCACCACCATGTCTTGCATAACCACCATAGGTATCAACTATAATTTTTCTGCCAGTAAGCCCTGCATCACCCTGCGGCCCGCCCACGACAAACCTGCCAGATGGATTGAAGAAATAAGTAGTATTAGCATCTGTCTTAATCGGTGACTTAGAAATAATTTCATCTAAAACATATTTCTGAATATCCTTAGCGATAATCTCTTGAATTTTCTTATTATCCTCTTCGCCTCTAACCACTGGATCATGCTGAGTAGAAACTACTATAGTATCTATCCTAGCAGCTACTCCATCTTTGTATTCGACTGTAACTTGGGATTTAGAATCTGGCCTAAGGTAATTAACGTCTGAGTGATTCTTACGAACATCAGCGAGTTTCTTCATAATCTCATGAGCAAGAGTAATAGCGATAGGCATATACTCCTCTGTCTCATTAGAAGCAAAACCGAACATAAGACCTTGGTCACCAGCTCCTACGCTCTTTTCAGAAGACTCTCCTTCACGAACCTCTATAGAATTATCTACGCCAGCAGAAATATCAGCTGACTGCTGATCTAAAGTTACCATCACGGCACAAGTATCAGCATCAAAGCCACCACTAGACTTACCTGTGTAACCTATCTCTCTAATCTTATTTCTAGCTATCTCATTTACTGGTGCATAGCAAGAAGTCGTAATTTCTCCACCAACTATTACAAGCCCTGTTGTACAGAAGGTTTCACAAGCAACGCGAGATTTAGAATCTTTTGCTAAAATCGCATCTAAAACTGCATCAGATATTTGATCACAAATCTTATCAGGATGCCCTTCACTAACGGACTCTGATGTAAAGAAGAAATTACCTTTTTTTTCTGCCATAAAGAGAATTATACCCTTTATGAACGCCCATAATCATCAGTAATTCTAACTATGTCATCCTCACCAAAATAAGTACCGCGCTGAATCTCAATGAAAACCAATGTTTCCACTTCACTAATATTTTTAATTCTATGTAATGCTTCTTGCGGTATATGAATAAAATCACCCGCTTGGAGGATTTTTTCTACCCCATCCACTGTAACCTCTGCTGCACCTTCCACCACAAACCAGTTTTCTTCTCTTTTAAAATGCTTCTGATAACTCAATCTCTGTAAGGGATTGATTCTTATTTTCTTAACTTTATAAAGCTCAGAATCCTCTAGTACTTCCCAAGTACCCCAAGGGGACTTATGTATTGCCTTAGTCTCCATCTAAGCTATATTAGCAAATGAACTAATACCTTTTCTGTAGTTAAAGTCAAATAAATATAACGAATATAAACTTAGTATGAGAAGCAAAAAACTACAAGAATATTGTATAGAAATTCTATCTCTTAAAGATCTTTACATAAGAGGACGAATTAATCAGATGATGGGCTCTTCCATAGAAAGCCAGAGTAAAGTAGCCGCTTTAAGAAGCAATGCTGATGTTCAGCTATCTAAAGAATATATTCAAAGTGCTGTTAATGAATTTTATACTTTTAGAAATAAATTGCTTGATTTCGATCCCCAAGCCTTCGAGGAAACTTTAGATATTATCATCGGCACAGAATATAGTGATTTTAATGATTTATATTTCAATGAAGCCATGGAGCAGTTTTTCGGCAGCAAACATACTATCGGCTTCGTCAGTGCTTACAACGACTACGCTGAAGATTTTAATGCTCTAATCGCTGAGTTTTTAGTTTTAAAACCAGAATAAAAGAAGCTAAATATATTAAACTTAATCTACATGAGCCTAGTCGCCATTCGTGGAGCCACTACTGTAGCACAGGATAATCCTGAACAGATAAAATCTGCTTGCTTAGAAATGGTTCAGGAGATTCTTAATAAAAATAGTATCGAAAAAGAAGAGAATATAGTCATGATTTTCCTGACTATGACTTCAGATATTCGCTCTCTGAACGCTTCTTCAGCCATCAGGCAAGGGATGAACTGGAAACATGTTCCTTTCTTTACTTCGCAAGAACCTGAAATTACTGGAATGCTACCGCTCTGCATTAGAATCCTGATTCAGTGTAATCTTCCAGCCTCACAAGCAGAAGTTAAACATATTTATTTAAATGAGGCTATTAAGCTTAGACCTGATTTGATTTCTTGATTATTTTAGGAATGATTTTATCGAAATATAAACAAGACTAATGCTCTTCACCCTCGCTAATCTAATAAGCCTTCTGAGAGTCCCGCTCGCCCCTTTAAGCTGTTATTACTTTGCTCTATCAGCTAAAACCGAGAGCGATGCTCTTTTCTTTTCTTTAATGATACTCACAGTTATAGCTTTAGATGGTTTAGACGGGTTTATCGCAAGAAGCATGAAACAAGAAAGTCCAATAGGAGCTAAATTAGATATTTACTGTGATAGAGCCGTAGAGTTACTGTTTATGGTATATTTCGCTTTTGTCTTTAAAAGCCTCCCTGCTTGGGTTTTTTACTTCTTTTTATTCCGCGGAATAATAGTAGATAGTTTAAGTTTTAAAGATGATAAACCACTTGGGGATAGCTTTTTAAGAGGTAGTAGGTTTATGCGAGCGGTCTCTGGTGTACTTAAAGTCCTTATGTTTACAGGACTAGCTTGGAATCCTCTTTATTTATCTAAGTTTATTTCTAATCCAGTACTAGATTTTAATATAGTAGAACTTGTCGTCTATTTAAGTGTTTTAGTATCTTTTCTCAGAGGCTTACCTACAGTAATCGACTTCTTTAAAAGTAAAAATATCATCAACTAAATAAATTCTTTAAGCCGCGAAGTAAAGTATTCGTCTTATCTAAATCATCTCCCCAAACTCGCTTTAAAAAATCCTCTCTGCCAGAGCCTTTTCTGTACATTTTATAATGCTGTGAATTTTTTTCATAATATCTACAGTGATAAGTTTCTGCTACATAAAATTCTTTCGCTAAGAGTATTTCAGTAACTATGGGCTTAGAAAATCTTTTAGATTCTTCTAAAGCTTTCTTTGACGCCTCTGCTAAAAGTCTCTCCACTTCTGTAGTATAAAAAATCGCTGATTTGTACTGAGGACCCTTATCTGCGAACTGTCCATCTGGATCCGTAGGGTCTATTTCTCTCCAAAAAACTTCTAAAAGCTGCTCATAGCCTACTTTATTAGGATCATAAGTAAGTTCTATAGCTTCATAATGCTTCGTTCTTCCTGTAGAAACCGCATCATAATTGGCATTATAGGCTTCATCCCCGATATAGCCTGGTAAAACTTCGATAACACCAGAAACTTTAGCGAAAGTACTTTCTGTACACCAAAAACAGCCACCAGCAAAAATCGCTTTTAAATAGTTAGACATTCACCTTATTGTAGCTTTAAAAACCTCGCCCCTTAATTATGTTAGACTGCAATTAAGAATCCACTAAATTTTTCCCACATCAATTAAAAGCCTTAATGTATCAGCCTGTGTCCTTAAAGAACGCTGATTTGCCTCATAATGACGCATAACTTTAATCATATCTGTTGAAGATTTAACTGCATTAACATTTGATTCCTCTAAAAAGCCCTGATGAAAGGAGTCTCCTACGGCTTGTTGCATAACCATACCATCGTCACTTAAATCAAATTTATCTCCAGCCAAGCGTAAAATACCAGCACCTTGTGGAAACTTAAATGTCGCGAGTCTCGTCACAGACTCGCCGTCAGCAAGTATACTACCATCTTTTTTAATACTTATATCAGAAATATTTCTCATATTTAGTACTATCGGAGAAAGTCCTTGATCTAAAAGCTTGTCACCATGAGCATTAGTCATAAAACCATCTTTATCTACACTAAAATGCCCATTACGAGTGTACTGTATATCAGCAGATGGTGTTTCTACTGCAAACAAACCTTCACCCGTGATAGCTACATCTAATGGATTATTCGTTAAACGTAAAGAACCCTGAGAAAAATTATTATGAGTAGAGTGCACACTTACGCCAGCAACCATACTCCCCACTATCTTATTATCATCGCCTCTAACCAAATTCGGCTTAAAACTTCTGAAAGAAACCTTTTCTCCTTTAAATCCAGTCGTATTAATGTTCGCAAGATTATCCGACAGAATCTGCTGCTCTAAAGCATTCATTTTCATTGCGCCACTTGCTGAATAGATTCCTCTTAGCACTATATAGTTATATGTAGAAGATCGAAGACTTTATCTAGATAAGACTGTTTAAAACTCTTGTGCTATATCCTTAGAATAGTTGATTTTATATAAACTGCTCCCCGTAAATTGCATTTAGGATATAACCGTCTTTCTATAAGAGCATTTCAAAAAGCCTGAGATAAAAATACATTTTAATGGAGCAGTTTAAAAGCAGCAAGTATATAATACTTTTCATGGAAACTAAACATAAAGCTGATATAGGTATTTTCGGAGGTAGTGGTCTTTACTCTTTTTTAGATAACGTCACCCCCATTAACGTAGAAACAGAGTATGGTCCCTGCTCAGATAAAGTTTTTTTAGGAGAATATGCTGGCAAGAAAGTCGCCTTTCTCCCGCGCCATGGCAGGGAACACAGTATTCCTCCCCATAAAATTAATTATAGGGCAAATGTAACAGCGATGAAGAAACTTGGAGTGAGTTCGGTTATCTGTCCTTGTGCTGTAGGAAGCCTACAGAGACACATAGCCCCTGGCTCTTTTGTTATAGCTGATCAATGGGTAGACAGAACTAATGGTAGAGTCGACACCTTTTTCGATGGTCCTATAGTAACCCACGTCAGCCCAGCTTATCCTTATACTGAAGAGTTAAGGCAACTCGCTATAAAAGCTGGTAAAGCAAATAACATAGAGATTCATGAAAAAGGTACAGTAGTAGTTATTAATGGTCCAAGATTTAGCAGTAGAGCTGAATCTGAGTGGTTCACTAAAATGAACTGGGACATTATCAATATGACTCAATACCCTGAAGCCCATCTAGTGAGAGAAGCCGGCATGGCTTGTGTAAATATTTCTTTAGTTACTGATTACGATAGTGGCGTAGTCGCTGATTGCGAGCCTGTTAGTCACGCTGCCGTAATGGGTGTCTTTAATGAGAATATAGGTAAATTAAGAAAAATGCTTTTCTCACTTATAGAATTAATTCCAGCTGGTGAATATTGGGGTGCTGACAGGGTTTTAGAGAATTCTAGATTTTAAAGATGAAAGTTTAAAGCCTCATAAATACAAAAACTCAGAAATTAGAATTGTGCAACAGTGTTATAAAAAAAGAGAGCAGGATTTTACTCCTGCTCTCTTTTCTCATTTGTAAAACGTAAACAGAGAGCACTGCACGAGTGCAACGCTCTCTGAATAATAAGTTTTATATAGGCTGTTGGTTTAATCTTACAAGCACCAACGGATTAACCAGAGAATCATCTATAACTTCAAATTGGAAATAATTCTGAAGTTGAGGGTTATAAGTACGCTCTGGATTTAACACGAAGTAAGCAGGGAATGTTGGCATAAAAGCTCCACTAAGTTTTAAAACATACCTATTGCCTTGTTTAAGATTAGTAGCTGTGAACGTCGTATTTGCAGTCATAGTCCTAGTGAAGTAACTATGGTCTGGAGCGAAGTCTAATACAGATGAAGCTAATACTCCTTTAGCAGTAATTAAAGTTACTGGTATAGTACCTGTAATCTTAGAAGCATCAACACTAACAATCTTACTATTGGTAATTGAGCCATCAGCTAAATCTGCTGTTAGTATCGTTCCATCTAGTATTGAAGTAGTAGTTACACTACCAGCACCAGGTGTAAAAGATGAGAATACTGTTGGATCTAAGTCTGCTGGTAGAATTGAACCGTTTAATATTTTAGATGAATTAACTGAATCAGTTGCTAAATCGATTAAAGCGATTGTTCCGTCTAAAATATTTCCGCTATTCACTGTGTTAGCTGCTATATCAGCATTTGTGATAGTTGCATCCGCAATATCTGCTCCTGTAACAGTTCCATCTTGTATCTTGTTACTTGTTACCGCATCAGCAGCTAGTTTTGCATTTGTTACTGCACCATCTGCTAAAGCTGCTGTTGTTACACTGCCTGCTCCTAGTGCACCTATATCAGATAGTCTCGCTAATGTTCCACTGCCTGCTGGGAGTAATAAATTTACATTTGCTCCATTTGATTGAAATACCGCATTATTCAAACCCTCAAAAGTTATCTTTGCATCAATCGCAAGCATACCTACAGAACTACTTACCAATTTAGTATTATCAAAAGTATTTAATACTGCCGTCGATAAGTCACTTAATCCTATCGTACCATCTGAAATGTTACCACTCACTATAGTATTACTAGCTAAATCTGCTCCTGTAATAGTTCCATTAAGTATTTTATCGGTAGTTACTGCATCGGTAGCCAGTTTTGCGTTTGTTACGCTTCCGTTAATCTTAGATGCATCAACACTCACAATCTTACTATTAGTTACCGAGGCATCTGCTAAATCAGCTGTCTGGATTGAACTATCTAATATTGATGTTGAGGTCACAGAACCTTCTCCAATACTAGAACTAGAACCTAAAGAAGAAAGTACCGATGGGTGTAAATCTTCTCGCAAGATTGACGCATTGACTATCTTGTTAGAATTTACTGAATCATTAGCAAGATCTACCAAATCTATGGTTCCGTCAGCTATTTTTATAGAAGTAACAGCATCTAACGCTAATCTATTTTGGGTAATTATTGCAAGATCAAGATCTACTGTCTGTATAGTACCATCAAGGATTCTATTACTAGTTACCGCACCTGGTGTTATTTTTGATTCTGATACAGCATTATCAGCAATATTAAATGCCGTTACTGCTTTCAATCCAAGTTTATCGCTAGTAACTGCTCTATCAGCTAGCTTTGGAGTTGTTACACTACCATCTGCAACAGTAAATGATGAGAATACTGATGGATCTAAGTCTGGAGGAAGAATTGAACCATTTACTATTTTAGAAGAATTTACTGAATCATTTGATAAGTCGATTAAAGCTACTGTTCCATTTAATATTTTATTACTCGTTACCGCATCGGTAGCTAATTTTGCGTTTGTTACGCTTCCGTCTGCTAAATCAGCACTAGTAATCGTTCCATCTACTATCGAACTAGACGTTACACTATTAGTACCAACTGTAAATGATGAGAATACTGATGGATCTAAGTCTGCAGGAAGAATTGAACCATTTACTATTTTAGAAGAATTTACTGAATCATTTGATAAGTCGATTAAAGCTACTGTTCCATCTAATATTTTATTACTCGTTACCGCATCGGTAGCCAGTTTTGCGTTTGTTACGCTTCCGTCTGCTATTTCAGAAGCATCCACTGAACTTGCCGGCAAAGTGCCTAAATCTTCTAAGCGAGCTATTGTACCATTCGCTGAAGGTAAATTTAAAGTAACACCCGCTGTACCATTCAAAACTACATCATTAACACCTGTAAGAGTCAAAAACTTACCAGGGTTAGAAGAACTTTCTAATTTTTTAACAGCACTAGAAGAGTTCGGATTAAGAACAAAATATTTACGCACACCGTTAGATGTAAAATAGATATCCCCAGCTGTGTCATATTCAAAAGCCCCATTAACAGGTGCAGAAACTAAAGGACCAGCCTCAAATTTCATAATTGGTAATGCAGTAGCATTATTTCCTTTTGCTATATCCAAAGTAGCTACAGGTGAATCTTCATTAACACCGATTCTTCTATTAGAGGTAATTACTAAAACAGGTACTGATGGGTCTTGACTAGAAGTCAGCGCCATAATGTTCCCATTCTCAAGGATCAAAGGAAAAGCAGCATCATCTATCAATCCATTGCCACCTGTCGTAACAGGAGTGCCACTTGTTTCAGAAGTCGTACCAGTTTCAGTATAAGAAACTTGTCTTCTTTTCAAAGGTGCTCTGAGTCCTGATGGAATAATAGGAATATTAACTTCCACCGTTCCTGTATTCTGATCTGGAACTACAGAAATAGCCTTAGCATCACCACGAGTGTTCGCTGTCCATTTAACATTATTAACAAAGAAATCTATCATGGCATCCTTATCAACATTAGAACCACCTATACTTAAACTCTCTGCCTGATTATTTGCATATGAACCAGTAGCTTTAACATTAAACGAATTAGTTAAAGCCAGTTCATCATTAGAAGTAAACCACTCTACATAAATCTTTTTTGTACCGATAAAAGGCTTAATATCAAGATCCACTTGATAGTCTTTAGAATTTTTAGCTTTAGTTGGGAATTTTACATATGTTCTAGAAATTATTTCTTTTTGACCCGAACCATTTATTTCATAAGCACGATAAGAGAAAGTCTCTTGAGTAGAATTTGCTTGTACTAAGTTTCTAGTATCAAGTCTTAATCTGACCTTAGTATTACTAGCAGGAAATGTCTTTAAAAGATCTGTGTCCTGAACTTGCGTAATTATTTGGCAATTACCAGAAACACACTCCAATGGAGCAAATTCTGCTTTAACTGATCTTGGCCAAGGCGTCGAAGTACCACAGATCACTGCTAATACTAAATTCACTAATATCGATTTTCTAACTATTTTCATGTTCTAACTCCCTCTTTTTATCAGGTCAATCAATGTTAACAACACTCTCGAATGATTTTTTAATAATCATCAAGGAACTGTATTTACATTTAAAAATTATATTATTTTGACCCCTCAAAAGTCACAGTAATTTTTTTCCCGTCATCAATAATATAAAAGAATCCGATTCAGATTTTTTACTATAAAAAAAAAGAAGCCCTCTACTTTACAAAGAGAGCTTCAATATATTTTTCCAAAAAATTCTATCAAAGAATTTTCCAAAATGATATTAAGCGGTTACAGTATCGAGATTAATAATAGTTTTACCTAATTTCGCCAAAGCATAATACTCAGCGACTTGCTTCCAATTAACCATCTTCCAAAATGTCGTAATGAAATTAGGACGTAAATTCTGATGTTCTAAATAGTAAGCATGTTCCCAAACATCAAGAACCATAATCGGCTTACGATCTGAGTCCATAAGGCAGTTATCCTGATTCGCGGTATTCTCTATTTGAAGAGATCCATCTTTTTTCACAGTTAACCAAGTCCAACCACTACCGAAAAGATTCGTAGCGTTAGTAGCAAATTTTTCTTTAAATTCAGTAAAGCTGCCAAAATCTTTATTAATCTGCTCAGCCAAATCACCAGAAGGCTCTTCTGTAGAATTCGGACCAAGAATATTCCAGAAAAGAGTATGGTTATAATGACCGCCACCATGATTAATAACAGCTTGTCTCTTATCAGCAGGAAAATCCTTAGTCTTTAAACCAGTCAAAAGCTCTTCTATAGGAAAATTCTCATAACCCGTCCCTTCTAAAGCAGCGTTAAGCTTGGTAACGTAAGTATTATGATGTTTACCGTGATGAAATTCTATAGTGCTTTTTAAATAATTCGGCTCAAGAGCAGCAATGTCCCAAGGTAATTTAGGTAATGTATGTGGCATAAAATCTCCTTTATCTTCTTCCTTGGAACATTATCGCAAATAAAAACTTTTTAGCAAAGCAATCTAATACTAAATACCATTTTAATCTGAAAAAAACTTCTTTTATATCCCTTATGCAGTCCTAGTTTCGGACTGCTAGGGATTCCAAAAAATTTTCCAGAATGGTATAAATTAAGGTAATGTCACCACAACATTTGCTGTAACCTGTATAGGTTGCGTTATAGTCTTAGCAGCTAAGTTAACGGTTCTAATATAAGGGGCTACTTTCGCAGATAAAGTGAATTTTAATTCTTTAGTCTCTGAATTATAAGCTATTACTTTAAGCTTTCCCGTTGCCTCACTATCATTATCAGTAGAGTACCCTGTTATTACAGCACTACTGCCCTTAATCTGTGTTTTCTGAACTAAAAAAAGAATATTTGCTGAATCTGTTACCTCATTTCCAGAACTGGTAACGTCAAACTCTTGTCCTTTACTAAACACAGTATCAGCAGGTAAGTATATTGAAACTACACCAGAAGATAATCCCACTGCTCCACGTAAAGTGATCTGATAGGTATCTGCAACTAAAGTAGCAGCAATTGAACTTGCTCCTTCATCATTGCTAACGCTTTTTAAAGAAACGGGGCCTACTTTTGCTATACCTTTATCAACAGCGAAAGTGGGCTGAATCAAAAAACTAGTAATTACTACAGCAAATAATATTTTCAACTTCATATAAAATTTTCTCCTATTTAAAGAAAAATTATACTCTGCCAAGAAAGCTTTAATTTATGGCATTCTCAATAGTATTTTAATATTGTTGAAAAATGCTAAAAACAGCACTTTTCAGCGGATGCTTAAGATTACTTTTTAAAAAGAAAAAAGACCCCAATTATTTAAAATCAGAGTCTTTTTCATTTTTATTAAGCTAAGAACTAAGCGAGGGCGGCTTCTTTAGAAAAGAATTCTTTTAAACCATCTTCATTAGGCTTCATGCCTTTAGCACCTTCATTCCAGTTAGCTGGGCAAACTTCACCATTTTTCTCGAAGAATTGAAGAGCTTTAACCATACGGATAGCCTCATCAATATTTCTACCCAATGGAAGATTGTTAACCACTTGGTGTTGAACGATACCATTTTTGTCGATTAGGAATAAGCCTCTGTAAGCTACTCCCATATTAGGTTCTAGAACATCATAAGCAGTAGTAATTTCTTTTTTAAGATCAGAAACTACAGCGTACTTAACGCCTTTAATTCCGCCTTCTGATTTATCTGTGTTTAACCAAGCAGCATGTGAGAATTTAGAATCCACAGATACTCCGATAACTTCTGTATCTAATGAATTAAATTCAGCTAATTTAGCTTGGAATGCGTGTAATTCAGTAGGACAAACAAATGTAAAGTCTAAAGGATAAAAGAAAAGTACTACATACTTTTTACCTTTAAAATCACTTAATTTAATCTCTTTGAATTCTGTTCCATTTACTACAGCAGGTGCTGTAAATTCAGGTGCTTGTTTTCCAACTAATACTCCCATAATTTCTCCTTTTTTAATTAATCCTTTTTCCAGTATAGAAATGACAAAATTGATTATACAATACCATAGAATTATTATCGGGGCTATGTAATGAAAAATTTAGAAAAAACTAAAGTATTCAATGTCAATATAGAAAGAATTGATGAATTGGTAACACCAAAGCAAATCAGAGAAGAAATTCCAGCTGGTGATGCCGTAACAAATCACGTTTATCAAAGTCGTGAAGCGGTAAAGAAAATTATTAATGGTGAGGATTCTCGTTTACTCGCTATTATTGGACCTTGTTCTATCCATGATCAAGAGCTTGCTTATCATTACGCTGAAAAAATTAGCCAATTAAGAGAACAGGTTAAAGACAAAATGGAAATCGTTATGAGAGTCTATTTTGAAAAACCCAGAACTTCCACTGGCTGGAAAGGCTTAATTAATGATCCACATCTAAACGGTTCTTTCCATGTCGAAGAGGGTTTACGCACTGCTAGAAGAATATTAAAAACTATCAACATGATGGGTGTTCCATGTGCAACTGAAATGTTAGATCCTTTAGTACCTCAATACATCGCTGACTTCGTCACTTGGACAGCTATCGGGGCTAGAACTACTGAATCTCAAACACATCGTGAAATGGCAAGTGGTCTTTCTATGCCTGTTGGTTTTAAAAATGCTACTAATGGAGATGTTACAGTCGCTATTAATGCGATAAAGTCTTCTATCAGTCCTCATAGTTTTCTAGGTGTCCATCAGGAAGATGGTAAACTTTCTGTTTTTCATACTAACGGAAACCCAAACTGTCACGTAGTTTTACGCGGTGGTAATGGTGGACCTAATTACAGTGAAGAACATATTAAAGGATATGAAGCTGAATTAGAAAAAGCCAAAATAAAAACAAAAATGATAATCGACTGTAACCACGCTAATTCTGGTAAAGATCCTTATAAACAGCCTGCTGTGTTAGAAGAAATTACTCGCCAAAAAAACTTAGGTAATAAATCAGTAGTAGGTTTTATGGTAGAGGGAAATATTTATGGTGGCAGCCAAGCTATTCCCGAAAATCTAACAGAATTAAAATATGGTATTTCCGTTACTGATGACTGTTTAGACTGGGAGAATACTGAGAAAGCTGTATTAGAGATGTTTCGTAATTTGAAATAATTAGCTTAAGATTCCTAGAATCTTTTTGACGATGTAAGGTATCTAAACACAATGCTTAAATATCTTATTTTATTCATCTCACATTCCGCACCCTAGGGGTGCCAAATCATAAAAACGTTTCAAATGCAGTTGGGACTGTTGCCAATCCCAACAAGTAAATACCGACAAGTATTCAGATCAAGAGCCTTTTCGGGACTAGGTTTTAATGATAGGATATAAGAAGATATGTTTACTAACGAGTCTCTTCAATTAGATTTCCATTCAAAGCTT
>JBJTTW010000140.1:0-3986 GCA_046080385.1 bacterium | reverse complement strand
TAGCATTTAATGTAAATGAAGAGAAAAAATTATTTTCTGCTATTTCCTATGCTTACGCAAATGGAGGTAAACGCTTAAGACCAGTATTAGCTCTTTTAACGGCTGAGGCGGTTATGCAGAGATCTCAAAACGCAGAAATTGGAGTTCAGCAACAGTGCCATAATGGCACTGTTGCTGAACGTGCAAGTTCAAGGCCGAGGAGGACGAATGACCGCAGTGTACTGCAGGTACATGAGGATCATGAGGACGACGAAAACGCAGAAATTGGAGTTCGGCAACAGTGCCTTCAAGAGAGGAACCACGAATGCACATTCATGTATGTGGTAAAGACAGCGAAGCCAAATTCTGGCTTGAACCCAACGTAAAACTAGTTTACGGGTATAATTTAAACAGTAAAGAAATAAAAATACTAGAGCAATTAATCAAGGAAAGACTTTATGAAATCAAAGAAAAATGGCAAAAATACTTCTGCTCTTAAAATAGAAAGTATCTCTAAAACTGGCTTTTCACTATTTTTAGATAATGAAAAATATTTACTAAATTTTACTGAATACCCTTGGTTTAAAAATGCTTCGGGCGAAGAAATATTAAACGTTAAACTCTTAAACTCCCACCACCTTTACTGGGAATCATTAGACATCGACCTAGAGCTGGATTCAATTAAAAACCCTGCTAGCTATCCACTTTCATTTAAGAGTTAGTAAGTATCTATCATCGCTCCAGCAGCGATTAAAACCTGCCCGCTTACATAACTAGATAAATCTGAAGCGAAGAAAAGTGCGATATTAGCTATATCCTGAGGCTTACCCATACCTTCTTTACGCTGAAGTCCAGTCTGGGAGTAAAGCATCTGAATCATCTGCATCTGCTGTTCTGGTATGCCTAATTTAGGATCATCTGAAGGAGCGGTAGTCAGCCTAGTTTCAATAAAACCAGGTGCTATAGAATTACATCTAATATTAAATCTAGCCCATTCTTTAGCTACAGTACGAGTTATACCATTAATACCAGCTTTAGCAGCAGCATAATTAATCTGTCCAGCATTTCCTTTCACTCCAGAGGTGGATGAAATATTAATGATAGACCTAGTAGCGGCCACGCCTTCATCTTTAGCCTTATCACGCATCGCTGGAACGCTCGCCTGAATCATGTTATAAGTACCTTTAAGATTCACATCGATAACGAAGTTCCATTCATCAGCTGTCATCTTATGAATTACCGCATCTCTAGTGATTCCAGCTATATTAGCTAAAATATCCACGCCACTTGGAGAAAATTCTAGAGCTTTATTAAAGACATCTTTACAGTCGCTCTCCTTCGTTATATTTGCTGTTTTATAAACAGCTTTATAACCCTTTGCTGTAAGCTCTTCTAAAACTTCTTTCAGCGGAGCCTCATCTATATCCACTAAAACTAAATTCGCACCGTGCTCGGCATATAGAAGTGCTGTGGCCTTACCGATACCTCTTCCCGCACCCGTTATTACTGCTGTCTTATTTTCTAAAAGCTTAGTCATAATGACATAATACCCATAAAAGGCTAGATCTTCTACTAGCTTTAAGGAAGTAATGAAAAACTTTGTTTTTCATTACGGACTGTCAGGTAAAGAGGTTAAGTATCCACTCCCGGAGCTAGGCCTCGTGCCTCGGTCGGGGTCGAAAAATGCTACTTAAAGCATTTTTCAGTGGATGCTTAATAAATACTGTTAAAATGAAAACTGGGTAAAATTTTATTAATATGGCTAAAGTAGATCAAAAAATTGTAGTAGTTGGTGGTGGACTCGGAGGCTTAGCTGCTGTACTAAATGCAGTGCAGAAAGGAGCTAATGTAGATCTAATATCTATAGTCCCAGTAAAACGCTCTCACTCAGCATGTGCTCAGGGCGGCATCAATGCTGCTAAAAACATTAAAGGTGAAGGCGATAGCGTAGAGAAACATGCATTTGACACAGTTTATGGTGGTGATTTTTTAGCTAATCAAGGTCCTATAGTTAGAATGTGCAAGGCTGCACCAAGTGTAGTTGATCTTTTTGATAGATTCGGAGTAATGTTTAATAGAACTCCAGAAGGGCATTTAGATTTCAGAAGATTTGGTGGAACTCTTTATCATAGAACGGCTTTCGCTGGAGCTACTACTGGTCAGCAGTTACTTTATTCTTTAGATGAGCAAGTCAGAAGATTCGAAGCACAAGGGAAAGTTACTAAATATGAAGGCTGGGAAATGCTTTCTAATATTATTGATGACAATGGTATTTGTAGAGGTATAGTTGCTCAGAACCTAGATACCATGGAGCTTAGAGCTTTTAAAGCGAACGCTGTTATTATAGCTACTGGTGGACCGGGGAATGTCTTTGGCAGATCGACCAACGGCACTATTAATAATGGTATTGCAGCCTCTACTTCATTTAAACAAGGCGTTAAATATGCGAACGGGGAGTTTATTCAAGTACACCCGACTGCTATACCTGGTTCTGACAAGGATAGATTAATGTCAGAATCCGCTCGTGGTGAAGGTGGTAGAGTCTGGACTTGGAAGAATGGTGAAAAATGGTATTTCCTTGAAGAGAAATATCCTAAATATGGGAACTTAGTCCCACGTGATATCGCCACTAGAGAAATTTTCGACGTAGTACATAAGCAGGGGCTAGGAGTGCATGGTAGACCATTTGTCTATTTAGATTTAACTCATAAAACGCGTGAGGAATTAGATAAAAAACTAGGTGGTATTCTAGAGATTTATGAAAAATTTAAGGGTGTAGATCCACGTGAAGTTCCTATGGAAGTCTTTCCTTCAGTGCATTACAGCATGGGTGGTCTGTGGGTAGATAACGAAAAACAAATGACGAATATACCTGGTCTTTTTGCTGCTGGAGAATGTGAGTATCAGTATCATGGAGCGAACAGACTCGGGGCTAATAGTTTACTATCTTGCACCTTTGGTGGTTTAGAAGCTGGTCTTGCAGTATTAGATTACATTAATGGACTAGAAAAATCCTATACTGATATAGATGAAAGTATCTTTAATAGACAGCTCGAAGCAGAGCAGTCGTTAATTAATAAATTAACTAATCAGTCTGGCAGAGAAAATGCCAGAGCAATTCATGTTGAGCTTGGAAACATGATGACTAAGCATGTAACCGTAGTTAGATATGATAAGGATCTATCTGATACTCTAGAAGGAATTAAGGGCTTAAGAGATAAATTTAAACAGGTCGAAATCCCAGATACCAGTAAATGGGCAAACCAAAGTTTGTTTTACATGAGGGAGCTGCATCACATGTTTGATCTCGCTGAAATTATAACTAAAGGTGCTCTTCTAAGGAAAGAATCTCGTGGTGCTCATTATAAGCCAGAGTATCCAGATCGCAATGATAATGATTGGTTAAAAACCACTATCGCTACTTATAACAATGGTGAAGTAGATATTTCTTATGAACCTGTAGACACTTCTCATTTTGAGCCTATTTTAAGAAACTACTCTAAATAATCTAGCAATTTAAGAGAAGCTACAAGATTACTTAATCTCGAAAAGGCTATAATCATGAAGGTGACCCCAGAAGAAGATAAGATCAGAATTAATACCAGTCCAGTCCAGAACGATAAGTTTGCTATATTTCCAGCCATAGATATTCTTGATGGTAACTGTGTAAGGCTTTACCAAGGTGACTTTAATAATGAGACTATCTATAATAAAGATCCGGCGTTCGTCGCAAGAAAATTAGAAGCAGAGGGTACAAGATATTTACACGTAGTAGACTTAGATGGTGCTAAATCTGGCATGCTGCGTAATCTACCTCTGATTAAAAGTTTAGTCTCTTCTGTTAATCTATACGTTCAAGTAGGTGGTGGCATTCGTGATTTAAATATTGCTGAACAAATTTTAAATGCTGGCGTCAATAGAATTATTATTGGTAGTGCTATAGTTAAAAATCCTCAAATGGTAAAAGATGCTCTTAAGCATTTTGGTCCAGATAAAGTAGTAGTTGG
>JBJTTW010000139.1:0-1101 GCA_046080385.1 bacterium | reverse complement strand
CTTCCATTTTTTATCTTCACTATGAATTTTAAAATTTTTAGCGATAGTAAATTTAATAATATTATTTTCTAAAAACCTGTCATAGACTGATATTTTGCTTTTAATTTCACCATCTATGTTATATATGAGCCTGAGTTTATAAATATTCTTTTCTTGATTATCGTAATTAAAGCTACCAGTGAATGTTCTGATATTAAAATCAGTGAGATTAAAGTTCTTAATTGCTTTATCTAATAAAGTACTATTAGAAAAATCTTTACTAAAAAACATTAATGATTTTTCTGAGTTTTCATTAATTTTAAAATTAAGTTCATTGATGCTATTTAAAAGCCTTTCTATATGAAGGTTTAAATTGTAAAGGGTAATAATATTCTCTTCTGGATTATATTTCAGGCGTATGGTTTCTAGCAGTTGGTTTATTTGCATTTTTGTTTATATTTTAGTGATTAATTACGATTCAATTTCCTTCTTTATCTAATTCTGTGATAAGAAACTTATTGCGAGCGAGTTCTAGGGATTTATGTAATTTCTCTTGAAGAATTTTTTTATCTGGAAGTTGGGTCATATATTCAGCTACTTTAATATTAGTCTGATCTAGCTGTAATAACTCTATATGCTCTTCATTTTTACCAGCACATAGAATTAAGCCTATAGGGGAGTTTTCACCGTCTAGCATTTCATATTTTTCTAAATACCTCAGATACGTAATTACTCACCCCATCTTCTAGTTAAAAAATAAAGATTTCATAAAATTACGAGGGCAATAGTTCTAAAGACAAGAAATATATATTCCTGAAATAAAGCCAATTGTAACCGAATTTCAAGTTGGGTTGGTAGTGATGAAACAAGCATCAGAATAGGTTCTGAGAATCATTATCTATGGGTTTGGCAGAATAATTACTTTTCATTTTACATAAATGATAAAAGCCGTAGCTACAGTGCCTTCCACATAGAATCGCTTCTTAATTCCTTCTTACTTTCCTCTATCATGATGTCCCCGCTGATAATAACGGCTCAGAGCGAGCCATTCGATTAGCTAAAATTCATAAGAAAATTTCAAATTGTTTTAGAAACAAGACTTCTGCACGTAGATTCTTTACT
>JBJTTW010000138.1:0-8601 GCA_046080385.1 bacterium | reverse complement strand
TAAATTGCAGATTGAGCTTGCGAGCATTAAGCATATGGGACCACGAATATTTGGTATGGGTTTAGAGCTTTCTCGTCAGGCTGGTGGTATCGGTACTATCGGTGCTGGTGAATCGAATACGCAGATGATGAAACGTCACTTGCAGAAACGTGAAAAGCTTATAGAGGGAAAGATAGAGCAGTATGGTGATGTACAACGCCGTCACCGTGATTCACGCCGAAATAAAAATTTTAAAACCATCGCCCTCGCTGGCTATACCAATGCTGGTAAAAGCACTCTCAAGCGTGCACTTACTAAAAAACAGAATACCTATGTAGCTGATGAGCTTTTTGCTACCTTGGATTCTACAGTAGGAGAGCTTTACTTGCCTATCTCTCAGCAAAAGGTGATGATCGCAGATACTATTGGTTTTATCCAAGACTTGCCCCCAGATTTAATTGATGCTTTTAAATCTACACTAGCAGAGATAGTTGAGGCTGATATTATTTTTCATTTGATAGATATTTCTGATAAAAGTCTTTTTCTGAAAATTCACGTAGTTGAAGATGTGCTTAGGCAGCTCAATGTAGATAAAGAGAAAGAAAAATATTATATATTTAATAAGTTAGATAAATTAGATGAGGCTGTCACTGAAGGCGAAATGACTTTAGAAGAGAAAGATACATTAATCATGAGGCTGAAATCAGAGTTTGCAGCTTTTTTCCCTATCTTTATTTCGGCTACTGATAAGAGTTCTTTAAGTGAATTAATTGAGAGGATTGATTTAGAATCTTTAAATCACACGAGGAATCTTATTTAAATGATGGGTTTTTAAATCTGAAATTTGGCAATCTGAGAATATCTGGGTAAAATGAATTTATGAAACAATCCAAAGTAACAGTTATCGGTGCTGGTAATGTCGGAGCTACAGCAGCTCAGAGACTAGCAGAGAAGAATATAGCGAATGTGGTTTTAATTGATGTCGCAGAGGGCATCGCTAAAGGTAAGGCTCTGGATCTTATGGAAGCTAGACCAGTAGAGCTTGAGGATAGATATATTATAGGTGGCTCTGATTATTCGCTTTCTGAAGGGTCTGATGTGGTTTTAATGACAGCTGGGCTAGCAAGAAAACCCGGGATGAGTCGTGATGATCTTTTAAAGATAAACGCTGATATAGTCACTGCTTGTATTGAAAATGCTTATAAATATTCTCCAGATGCGATATTTATAGTAGTTTCTAATCCAGTAGATGCGATGACACAGCTCACTTATCAAATACTTTCTGCGAAAGGTGTTGCTAAGCATAAAATTATTGGTATGGCGGGCGTTCTAGATAGTTCTCGTATGGCTTTCTTTATCGCTGAAGCTTTAGATGTTTCTGTTAAAAATATTCAGCCTTGTGTACTTGGCGGTCATGGGGATGATATGGTACCAGTAGCAAGATATACGACTGTAGCTGGAGTTCCGCTTCCAGAGCTACTTTCGGAAGAAAAAATTAATGCGATTATCGAAAGAACACAGAAAGGTGGCATAGAGATAGTTAATCTTTTACAGACTGGCTCAGCTTTCTACGCGCCAGCTAGCTCTGCTGTCGAAATGATAGATGCTATTTTATTAAATAAAAAACAGATACTGCCTTGCTCTTGTTACTTAGAAGGTGAATATGGTATTTCTGGTGTTTTTGTTGGCGTGCCTACGAAGCTATCTAGTAATGGGATTGAGCAGATTTTAGAACTTAAGCTTACTGAGTCTGAGTTAGTTGCACTTAAATCTTCAGCAGAGTCTGTTCGTAAAAATATTCAGAGATTAGATGAGCTTAGGCAGCTTACGTCTTAAACTATTTAGTGATCGCTTTGCTTAACGGGACTGCTAGCAGTCATCAATTATATATATTTTAGCTCAATTTAGGGTATAATATATATACGTGTTGGTGTTATTGCCATATTAGGGCGTTAGAGTGTCTTAATGTCTGTTAACTTAACTGTTAATAAATTTTTTGATCCTGTTATGAATTTAGCGAAGTCAAGTCTCGCTAAAATTTATCAGGTATTACCTTCTTCTGCTCAGAAATTTTTTCTAGGCGTTACGACGAAAGCTTCACCAGAGGTGTTAAAGGGTTTACATGCAGATCTAAGTGTATCTGAGCATGCTAGGGCCTTATCTAATAAATTAAATCAGCTTTTACCAAGGACTGGTGATATCGCTGTATTTTTTTCAGATCCTCACCAAGCTGGACCTTACGCGTTCCCTAATGCTATTCAAAAAGCTTTTCGCTCTAATCCTTTACCAGAAGAGTTAAAGGCTCAATTTGAAAAACAAGGTTTAAAAATCGATGAATATTTAAATATGGCATTAAACCCAACTCATACTGGTTTAGTGGTCAAAACTCCAGAGGGATTCACTTTTGTTCACATAGATCTTCGCTCTCAGCGACCTAGTAAGGAAAATATAAGTCCATTTAATGGTGAACTTAAGATGGAGGGGCTTGAAGAAGTAAGTAAGCGATCTATTGTTTTTCGTACTGATTTTGAGTTTATTAAAGTAGGACGAGTTGAAAATACGACAAGTTTTTTAACTGAATTAAAAGAAATTAAAAAGGAATTTCAATATTATGTCCCAGCGTTGTTTTCAAAAGCTGTAGAAATTTTAGGAAATGAGAAATTAAAACCCATACTTGAAAAATATTTAAGTAGTTTAACTGATAGGCTACCAAAACAGTATTTAAATAATTTACGTGACAGTCTTTTAAATATTAGGCTCCCTGCTTTTTCTCCACCTTTTCATAATGCTGGGGATGTTTCAGGCTCAGAGTTTGCGAAAACAAATACAAGACAAACACAGCAAATGGAAAAGACCGCTGTTCAACAGTCTCTGCCAAAGAAAGTGGTGTGTAGTGATTTAGTCGCTCACTTACTTGCATCAAAAGTAAAATTAGATGATACAAATTTAGTTAAATCTAAATTACAAAATATCTCCCAAAGCCCCACCCCGAGTAATTTATATGATACTTTAAGACAGACATTGTATCAAAAAGAAATTGAACAGAATAGCCTAGTATATAGCTTTGCTTAGAGAAAGTAGCTTGGAATATAAGTGAAGCCTTCTCACTATCCTCTCAAGCAGCAGCTTTCTTAGGTTTAGGTGTATACCCTTTCATCTTAAAGTATTCTCTAGACTGCTCTTGAGTAAGAGTTAATTTTTTAATATCATAGATTAGATCTTCTCTAGTTTCTGTAGACATCTCAAAATCTACAGTGTTAATAATACAGTCAGTAGGACAGACTTCTGTGCATAGACCACAGAACATACATAGACCGTGATCTATATAAAACTGTGTAGATTTAGCTTTCACCTCAGTATGTGGGATAACTGAAATACAAGCATCAGGGCAGACTCTTTCGCATTGCTTGCAGGCGATACAGAGATGTTCACCTGTAATAGGGTCTACGTTTAAAGCGAGTCTGTGTCTTGATCTAGGATACAGCTCAGGCATTTTATTTGGGTAATCAGAAGTGATCGGGTCTCTAGTGGTGTGTTTTACTACTGTAAACATGCCGAGGAAAATATTATAAATTCCAAGAGGGAACTTAGTTAGTGATTTTAATGTACTTGAGAAATTCATGATTTAATATACTCCAAAATTATAGCCATTAGGAACAGAATGGCAAGCGTAAGAGGGATAAGGTATTTCCAACCAAATTCCATTAATTGATCCTGTCTTAGTCTTGGTAGAGTAGCTCTAACCCAGATAGCGATAAGAAACATAAGGTAGATCTTCACCAAGAGAGTGACGGCTGTTATTACCCAGACGAAATTTAAGCCTTCAAACATACCATTAAAAGTACCAATAACAGGGAGGCTAATATTTAGGTTACTGAGAGCTGCATAAAGAGCTTGTTCTGCTTCTATGCTGATAGGTAGATGTGAACCACCAAGAAATAATATAGAAGCTATAGCTGAAGCGATAAATAAATTAGTGTATTCAGCTAAGAAAAATAATGCGAATTTCATACCGCTAAACTCAGTGTTAAATCCAGAAACCAGCTCTGACTCGGCTTCTGGGATATCAAAAGGAATTCTATTAACTTCTGCGGTAGAAGCAGTAATAAAGATTAAAAATAAGCTAACGCAGAGTGTTACATAAACTAAAGTTACGAAACCATCAAAGAAGTTACCGTTAGTGCTAGCAAACAGATTTAGTATTCTTGGTAATTCACCGTTACCCAGAAGGTTCCAGTTAAGTATTCCACCAGCTTGAGCTTCAGATATTTCAAAAAGATTTACTGAACCAGAGAGCATAATGATAGATATCATAGTTAATACTAAAGGAATCTCATAGCTAATAGCTTGGGAAGCAGCTCTGAGACCACCCATAAGTGAGTATTTATTATTAGATGCCCAGCCTGCCATAACTAGTGACATAGTGCCAAGTGACAAAAATCCTAATATGAATATCAAACTAATATCAAGATCGGCATAGATGAAACCACCTAGGCGATTAGCAGCTACAGCTAGTAAAGGTAAGAAAACTACCATAGAAGGGGCGAAGAATAATGCTGGAGCTAAGAAGAATAGAAGAGGGTCTGAGTTCTTAGGTACAGTATCCTCTTTAAAAAGAAGTTTTAAAGCATCAGCTAATGTTTGCAGTCCACCATTAGGTCCTACTGCATCTGGTCCGATTCTTACGGTTAGTAAAGATAAAAATTTTCTCTCACAAAGCACCATGAATAGTGCATTTACTGGAATAATAGTAGCTACTACCACAGTAGGAGCTAGATATGCATGAATGTCAGCTAAGTTTTTAAATATCTGTTTATCTACAGCCGGGAACCAAGCTGGCAATAACTCATTAAATACGAAAGGTGCTTTCCACGCGAAACTTAGTCCAGCAGCAGCTGCCACAACGAAAATAATTGATAACCAAACTACAGCTAGAATAAAAAACTTGAAAGCCTGAACTAGTGCTGATCTTTGTGCAAAAGTCTCTCTAGGATGGAAAGAAGATAGTAAATTTAGGTCAACTGCTTTAGAATTCATTGCTTTAACATTATAACTTGAATTCATATAATCGGATTTATAGCTCAGTATTTTTTATCATGGCAAAAGAAAGTACTCCAGAACAGCTTTCTTCACCATCTACTGTAGCTTTTACCTCAAATTTTCCAAAAGGAAATCTAAACTTTATTTTCTTTACTTCTAAATCTAACCTGTCTCCTGGAACTACGATCTTTCTAAATCTAATCTGATCTAGTCCAGTGAATATTCCTTTATAGCCGACAGAATAATCCTTCACGTGAAGCATGCATATACAACACATTTGAGCTAGTGCTTCTAGCTGTAATACCCCTGGCATAATAGATACATCTGGAAAGTGTCCCTGAAATTGAGGTTCATTTACCGAAATGTTTTTATAACCTTTAGCGTACTCACCAGCTAAGCACTCAGTGACTCTATCCACCATTAAGAAAGGATATTTATGGGGTAATGTATTGAATATATCCTGTATATCCATCTTGATAACTTGATTTTCAGTGTTTGATTCGATTGTACTCATATTCTCTCTCTTATTAATTTCTTGAAGGATTTTATTAATAGGGATTTTAAAACTATACGATAATTTCTTCTTTAGAATAAGCTAGATTAAACTGACCATGTATGGCTTTAACCGCTTTCTGACTTTCTTCGATTTTAATGATACAGCTGATTTTAATTTCACTGGTAGTAATCATCTGTATATTAATACCAGCTTTATATAAAGATGAGAACATTTCCGCAGCTATACCTGGTTTATTCAGCATGCCAGCTCCAACTATAGATACTTTCGCGATATTTTCATCGAAAACTATTTTATCTGCTCCGACTTCTAATGCTAGCTCTTCTGCGATCCTTACTGCTTTTTGTAAATAATCTTGTTGTACGGTAAAAGCTATGTCTATGACTCCCTCTCTAGGAATGGATTGTAGGATAACATCTATACTTACATTTTCTTTTGCCAGTCTATCGAAGATCTTACAGGCTATACCCGGTTCATCTGGTACTCCCATGAAACCTAATTTAGCTTGTTTATCATCTATCGCAACTCCAGTCACAGCTTGCGTTAATTCCATATTCCTTACCTCACTTAATTTAACTACTCTAGTACCTAAGTCATCTGGCTTGAAAGTACTTCTTACTCTTAAATCTATATTATATTTTTTAGCTAATTCTACTGAACGTGGATGTAAGACTTTAGCTCCGAGACTCGCAAGTTCTAGCATTTCTTCATAGCTTATAAGATCTAATCTTCTTGCTTCTGGAATTATACGAGGGTCAGTAGTGTAGACTCCATCTACATCTGTGTATATATCGCATCTTTCGGCTTTTAAAGCAGCAGCTATCGCTACGGCAGAGGTGTCTGAGCCGCCTCTGCCAAGAGTGGTGATTTCACCATCTTCTGTGACGCCTTGAAACCCAGCTACTATAACGATTTCCCCAAGATTTAAATGCTTCTCTATCCTATCTGTCTTAATTTGAGCTATTCTTGCACGATTATGTGCTCTCTCTGTGATAAAACCAGCCTGTGAAGCTACTAGTGATATAGCTTTAAAGCCCATTTGATGTAAGCACATGGCGACTAAGGAAACAGTAACCTGTTCACCTGTAGACAGAAGCATATCAAGCTCTCGCCCTTCTGGTAATGGATTGAATTCTTTCGCTAATTTGACTAAAGAGTCGGTAGCCTTACCCATGGCAGAGACGACTATAACTAGATTTGCATTTTCACTTTCCTTAATAGCTATCTGACAGACCTGCTTAATACAGTCCGCATTAGCGACAGAACTCCCTCCGAATTTAAGAACAGTAGTTTTATCTTTAAGCACTTTAGAATCTCTTTTAAAACTTTAACTCGATTTAATATCTTCTAACTAACGAGATTTAGCTAACTGTTTATCGGTTTCTGTACCAAAGAATAATTTAGAGTCTTTATGAATAGACAGTTCTAGAGTCTTTAATGAACCAACAGCTTCGTTAAGGGATACTGCTTCAGTTTTATTACCTACTATCGCAGACATTTTACCCCACTCGCCATTCTGCACCATTTCAGCTGCTTTCCAGCCAAGTCTAGTACCTAATACTCGGTCAAAAGCTGATGGTCTGCCACCTCTTTGGATGTGACCTAAAGTCGTAGATCTAGTTTCTATACCAGTTTCTTTTTCAATAATTTTAGCGATTTTCTCACCGATACCACCTAGTTTAACGTGGCCGAAAGCATCTAGCTCAGCGTCTTTTGTTACGTCTTGATTAGAAAGCCTAGCTCCTTCAGCTGCGACGATTATCGCATAAGATTTTTTCGCATAAACTTTTTTTATAGTCTCACAGAGTTCTTTAGTATCTACTTCTTCCTCTGGAACTAATATATAATCAGCATTCCCAGAAATACCAGAGAAAGAAGCTATCCAGCCCGCGTGCCTGCCCATAACTTCACAGACTAGAACACGCTCATGAGAGCACGCTGTCGTGTGCAGAGAATCTATAGCGTCTGTAACGATGTTAATACAGGTGTCAAAACCAAAAGTCACATCAGTACCAGATAAGTCGTTATCTATAGTTTTCGGCACACCGATTACATTTATTTTATATTGATTATAAAGTTTAGAAGCTACACCACAAGTATCTTCACCACCTATAGCTACTAAAGCATCTAATTTATTATCCTTCATGGTCTTAATAACTGCTTCAGGACCGCCTTCTATCTTGAAAGGATTAGTTCTTGAAGATTTAAGAATAGTTCCACCTTCTCTCACTATGTCTTCTGTATTTTCAAGGGTAAGCTCGGTGCTAATGTTCTCCACTGCACCCTTCCAGCCATACTTAATACCGATCACTTCTGACCCATATTCTTTAACAGATTTAAAAACTAAAGCTCTTATTACCGGATTTAAGCCCGGACAATCACCACCGCCAGTAAGTACACCAATACGCATGGATAATATATTAGCGTAAGTTATGTCTATTTTGTAAGCTCTAAAGAGATTTTCTTAGTGATTTCCTTATAAATTTTATTGATTCTACCTAGGGCTTGGGCTACTTTACCGCCGTTCGTGAGTTTATGTATGTCCAGTGAAGGTGAAGATTTTTCTAAGCTTATTTCATTATTCTCCTTGGTTAATTTAAAGTGATTTAGAATTTCTGGATTGTTAAAGCTGATTAGCTTAGCTAATTTTAAAACTTGAGCTGTTAATTTATTGAAAAGACTTTCAGTAGTGTTTAAGGTATTTATATTGTCTTTCCCTGTCATTGAAGGGATGAGGATATTTAAGATTTGATCTTTGTTTGCCTTACCATCAAGCATAACGGCTAAGAACTTTTTAATACGATTCGCTTCTGAAGTATTTGTGTTAGTAGGATATAGGTAGCTGCAAGTAGCAGCACTATTTATAGTACTTTTTTCTTCTTCACTTAACTCTTTTTCTGGGAGAATCGTGTTAATCCACTTAGCGAGCCACTCTGCGAGCTTAGCCCCTTTTGTAAATGTGTCTTGATCTAATATCGCGATTGGACTAAAAGGTTTTTGAGTGCCTAAATTACTTAAATCTAAGCCTATTTTTTCGGCTTCTTTGCTGATTAAAGCATCTACCATAC
>JBJTTW010000137.1:0-5185 GCA_046080385.1 bacterium | reverse complement strand
TATCTTCTGACGCATTGCCTCTGTGATATGGTTATACTTGCTCATTGTTTTAGGTTACTTTTTGTTATTGAAACCTTTATACAATGAGCTTCTTTTTCTTAATTTAACTTCAGACTAGATTCTAGGTTTTTAAACTCTGCTAATTTTGCTTCATTAATCTTCGTAAGATATTCTTGTTGAATGAAGAAAATCTCATCACTAGTGACCTCTTTTTTTTGAAGTCGCAGTTTTGTTATTTCTATAAATTTACTTTTATTATTGAGTGAGTCATTGTCAATAATCTCTAACTCCTTTTCTATAATCTTTTGTTTGTCAAGATTGTTTAGAATAAAGCTTTCTGGGTCATTGTCTGGAAGAAATTTTAAAGACTTCTGCAAGAAAAGGAAAAACTCCCTCATTGTTGTTTCTTGTGATTCACCCCATGAAGTTTTAATTCGTTGAAAAGCTTGAGGACTATTTAAAATTTCTTGAATAATTGCTTCAAGGTCGTTAGGGGCTATAGAGTCTAGTTCTTTATTAAGGAGTCCTTCTCTATTGATAACACCACTATTGTTTCGATATATTTTTTTATCTCCATCTAATAGAAATATATGTTTCGCTGTTGATGCGGTTTTATGAAAAGTCTCTCCGAAGAAAGCAATTGGTAGATGATGTGCAAGCATATTTTCTGCACCTTCACATCGGATTAAATTAGGAGGCTTATCGCCCTGAGATCTTCTTGTGATTTCCTCACTGAGTTTATCTTCAATATAAATATTGAATTTATCATCAATCCCAATCTCATTGAGAGCTAATTCTCGAGAGCAGGGTCTTATGGAATAGCTTTTGTCTGGATTTTTGTAAAAAGTTCTAATGGATCTATGATCAAAAATTGAAATTATGTGTTCTGAATGTGTGCAAATAATGACCTGAAGAGATTTAGAGATAGTTATTTTTATAAGTTCTTCTATTAATTTTTTTTGAGCTTCTGGATGAATAGAGGTTTCGGGTTCATCTAAGAGTACAAGAGATTTATTTGGGGCATTTGTTAATTTATAAATGAGTAAAATAATTGATGATTCGCCACTACCTGCGTAGGCATCGGAATAGCTGTATTTTTCTTTTAAAATAATGGTAGGTGAATAGTCATCGAAAGGATCTTGATATGAAAAATATTTGTGCCAATAAATCTCTATTGAATCATAATCCTTATTCAAGATTCTAGAGATGATTTCACACTGATCTTCAGAAAGACTAAGCTTTTCCTGAATCCCCTGTTTTTGTTTTCGTTTGAGCCTGCCAATACCTGTTTCAATTTCTTCCTTAAGAAGATTTGATCTATCAATTAATTTATTTTGCTTTTTATAATCAGCCTGCTTGCTTAACTGAGTAAAACCTTTTGAATTAGTAAAATTTTTAAAATACATAAACTTATCAAAAGCAGTTAAATTAGCTCTGAAATCTATATATTGAACTTCTTTGCTGATTTGAGGAGGCCTATCCTTACTCCCTTGCATACCAAGTCCTATTAATGGTCTTGATGTTTCCCAATAGTTCGTATTTCCTTTGTGTTTATATTTAGGACCATCTGGTCTTGGTGACCTCTTGATAAGGACCTGATGCACTTGCCTATTTTCGTCATTATATTCATAGAAGAAACAATCATTCTTATTAATATCATCAAATTTAGTACTAAACCAGAATTTCCCAATATTGTAACCATGAGGACATCCAAATAAAGCATGCAAGATAGAACTTTTCCCACTGCCATTCGCTCCTGTTAAAATGGTTATGGCTGATTCAAAATTTATTTCACTACCCAACGCTATATTCTTAAATTGCGGGAAAACAATTCTAGAAATATAGGGCAGGAATTTATTATTTTTTAAATTAAGATTCTCATTAGACATAACTCAAAAGATGCTTCCCGATTGCTTTTGATAATAATGGTGGCACGGCATTCCCTACTATACGAGCCTGAGCTGCCATGCTGCTTGCATAAAATTTATAATTCTTTGGGAAAGATTGAAGGGTAGCACCTTCTCGAATGGAAATAGCTCTATCTTCTTCTGGGTGTGCAAATCTACCATTAGAAATACTAAAGAATTTTGTCGTTATCGTGGGAGATGGTTTATCCCAGAACATTCTCCCGTAACTGTCTTTAAATGAATCATCCTTGCCGATATAAGTCTTGAGTTGTAATTTTGGATTGGTACTCCAAGAAAGTCTATTCCCGCCGTCTTTTGATGTGAGTTTGAGTCTTTCTAAACATTTTTCACTCAGTCCAGCACAGCTATGCTGTAATTCACTCTCATCTCTGAATCCAGCTTTAATAGTGTTAAAGCCATTACTTTCACCAAGAACATCTCGAACTGTTTTCTTAGTTTTTGTTGTTGGTTTAATTAAATCGATATCACTTGTGACTCGACTTGCAATTAGGATGAATCTTTTACGATTCTGTGCCACACCAAAATCACTAGCATTGAGTATCTGTGTTTTAAAGGTATATCCGATTTCTGTAATTTTCTTTTGAAAACACTTTATAGGCGATTCATTATTGGAAGCTAGTCCTGGAACGTTTTCTATGATAAGAAAACCTGGTCTGTAATAATCAACAAATTTAAAAAAGTCCTCTACAAGATTTTTTGATTCTTTTGATTTATTTTTATCTGTTGAGATAATTGACCAATATTGACATGGGCTACAGCCGATAAAGATCAAATCATCATCATTCTTTTTCACGGAATATTTTTCTAGTTCATTTAGTTGAAGTGATTTTATATCATCTTTTAAGAATCGGACATTATTATTTTTTTCATATGTTTCTTCGCAATCACCATCAATATCAATGCCGAGTAGGACTTTAATACCAGCTTTCTTTAGCCCACAGGTAAATCCTCCGCCGCCACAGAAAAAATCAACAGCTTTAAGGCTTTTTTTCATAATTGACACCTGATTTATATTCTTAGCACAAAATGTCAATTGATTTAAGCTGTAAAGTGGACTGAAAAATAACTCTTTAGTTTAAAATAAACATAGTGAATCAGTTAGCTTCAGCCTATCAGCAAATCAGATCAGGGAATATCTCGGCTGATGAAGCATTGTCTCTCTTGGTTAGAGATAATGAACTTAATTTACGTCTGCTAGACAGAAAGCTTATAGGTTCTGTAAATAAAAATTGGCCTGTCAGAGAGGCGCTTCCACTGTTTTTTACTGAAGAGAAATTATATGTGGCTTGTGAAGAAGGCTTGCTGTCTGATTTACAAGTAATTTTATCCAAGTTTGTTAATAGATTTGGTATTGAGTTAATCGAAATTAAAAAAGATAACTGGCAGGCGGTGATTCTAGAGCTTCTCGGACCTGCTCCAGAAATAGTCGCGAGTAATTTTTCAGTGGATAATCCTTCTGTAAATAATGCTCTTAATATTAATGAAAAACCAAGTTTAGTCGACAACTCATACAGTAAGCCTGTAGAAAACAGGGTTTTAGATGTTAAGGCTGAAGCCAATTTGCCTGAGCTGAAATTAAGGAAAGTCGCTCAGTTAGGAGCTCATTTACTAAGAACTATAGATGAAATTCCACTTCGTCGTATTAACGCTGTTGATGATACATCTATTGCAAGTGAAGTGCGTCGTATTATCGCAGATGCTGCTCGCCTAGGGGCTTCTGATATTCATTATGAACCAGTTGAGAATTTTCTTTTAGTTAGATTCAGGATAGATGGTGTGCTTAAAGATATTTGTAAATATCTTTGTAATCAGGAAGCTGATTATAGAAAGATTATGCTAGCAAGAATTAAGATTATTGCTAATTTAAATATTGCTGAATCTAGAATCCCTCAGGATGGTAGGGTTACAGAGATGATTGAAGGTAAAAAAATAGATTTAAGGGTTTCTACTTTACCTTGTTTACATGGTGAGAAGTGTGTTATCAGGCTGCTTCCGCATGAAAATAAATTTTTAGAGCTAACTGATTTAGGTATGCCTGAAAATATGATTCCTACTTTTGAATCTTGGCTTAGACTGTCTCAGGGAATGATTCTTATTACAGGTCCTACTGGTTCAGGTAAAACTAGTACGCTGTATACGAGTTTAGCTAAGGTTATAGATCTTACTAAGAACGTTGTTACAGTAGAAGATCCTGTCGAGTTTCAGTTAGCTAGAGTAAATCAGGTGCAGGTTAATGTTAAAGCTGGTTTGAACTTCGCTACTGGTCTTAGAAGTATACTCAGGCAAGATCCAGATATTATAATGATTGGTGAGATTCGTGATAAAGAGACGGCAGAGATTGCTATTCAGGCTTCTCTTACTGGTCATTTGGTTTTAAGTACACTACATACGAATGATGCACCAAGCAGTATCAATAGGCTTATTGATATGGGAGTCGAATCTTATTTGGTCGCTAGTGCTTTGGTGGGTGTAGTGGCGCAGAGATTGGTTAGGCTTATTTGTGAAAATTGTTCTTATGAATATCAGCCCACTAAAGCAGAGCTTAACTATTTAGGGCTTGAAGCTAGAGCTGGAGAGATTAGCTTTGCTAAGGGTAGGGGTTGTCAAAAATGTAATAATACAGGATACTCAGGAAGAGAAGGGATTTTCGAAATGATGCCTGTCGTGAATAAGATGAAATCTCTGATTCATAATAAAGCTGATTTAGAAGATTATAAGGCTGTTATGGCTGAAAATAGAATGAAAACCCTTTTCGATTCTGCTCGTGATAAGGTGCTGTCTCATAAAACTACTTTAGAAGAGTTCTTAAGAGTGGTTCCTAGAGAGCAATAACACAACTATGATAGATGATGATTTCAGTGCTGAAAAGCCATCAGCTTTTGATGACTCAAAAGCTAGAGCTTGGCCGCCTGAACAATCTTATTATTCTCCAGAGTCACTAGAAGAATCTAATCATAATGAAAGCTTTAATGATACAGATGAGAATGAAGAATCTTCTCCAGAAAGCCTAATTCGCAGTCCAGAAGAGGAGGCTGAGCTTCAGGAAAAAGTACTTAAGCTTTTAGAGCAGCAGAACGATGATATGTTTTCTAGCATAGAATTTTTTCTGTCGGATATTGATACTTATAAGAATAAAGATTATCCAAACGAAGCTCAGCCCGTAGAAAAGGCTCCTATTCCTTTAGAATCTCTGTTTGATGAACCTGCTTTAGGTTTAGATAAAAATCCTTCAGGGCTTAACTCTTTCGATGATTTCC
>JBJTTW010000136.1:0-664 GCA_046080385.1 bacterium | reverse complement strand
ATCTAGCTTAATAACTGGGTACTCCCTCCATTCATAATCAGAACTATCTAACCATAAGCCTTTAAAAAGCTCTCTTTCATTTTTAAATATAGCTTCTAGAGTGGAGACTAAAAGAGATTTCCCGAAACGACGTGGGCGACTGAGAAAATAAGCCGCCTTAGGCTTTGATACTAAATCATATATCTCCCTAGTCTTGTCTACATAAAGGAATGAACTTTCTATCATTTCCCTGAAGGTCTGCACACCTATCGGTAGATCTTTTAACTTACTAGCCATCAGCCTAATTATACTTCTAGATTAATCGATTTCAGAAAATTAAACTTCAAAAAAATTACAAATCTCTCGTATAAACCTTCGGTAAACGTAAATTTAAAGAAGTAACTAATTCATAACTTATAGTGTTCAAGAGCTTAGCCCATTCCTTAAGAGGTAAATGCGGACCTATAAGCTCAACCTGGTCTCCAACTTTAATATCTGCGGTATCACCAATATCAAACATAATCTGATCCATGGTTATCAAACCTACCTGCGGTATAAAGCTTTCGTTAACATAAGCTTTAATTCGATTCGATAAGGCTCTCGGTATACCGTCAGCATAGCCCAGTGGTAGTGTAGCTATCTTAGTAGTTCGCTTGGTACTCCAAGTTCCGTTATAGCTCACAGC
>JBJTTW010000135.1:0-22340 GCA_046080385.1 bacterium | reverse complement strand
TTTAAAAGTTCGATGGCTTTTTCTATTTTTTCAATTCGCTGCTCGTCAGACTGTCTTTGCTCTGGTGTAAGATTTGGATCCTCCAGTCTATTTTGTAAACCGAAAAGGCTCTTGATCTGAATACTTGTCGGTATTTACTTGTTGGGATTGGCAACAGTCCCATATTGCAAGCAAATAAGTCCATGCAAGTGAAGTTCAATCGCGAACTTTTAGGTTTACAAAATAGACTGGAGGATCCAAATCTTACACCAGAGCAAAGACAGTCTGACGAGCAGCGAATTGAAAAAATAGAAAAAGCCATCGAACTTTTAAAGAAAATTGAAAATGACAAGGATTTTCAAGATAAAATCTGGTCAAAGCTTTCTGAAGAACAGCAGAAAAGCATTCTTGAAGATATTAAAGATGGAGAACTCACAAAAGAATCTACACAAGCTATCAGCATAGCAACAGCCGCAGCTGATACAACGCAAACTATTAACGAAGGTTTCTTTGCATCAAGTAAGCAGGGGATGAAAGATATGACTGGTATGACTCATGAAGATTACTATGAGACATACAGAGTTCAAATGAATTTAGATAAAAGTGAATTTATCAAAACGAATATAGAGTTAAAAGTTTATTCTAGAGATTCTTCTTATGATAGTTCTTCTTATTCCAGTAATAACGAGAAAGATCCTAAAAATTCCAATTTAAGCCCAGAACAGAAAGTTGCAATGATTTTAGAAGAGCTTCAGAGCCGTGGTGCATTAACTCCTGCTGAGCTGAACTTAACTAATAAAGATATTGCTCAGAAACTAGGTTTAAAACCAGATCATCCAATAGTACTCGCTATCGTTGCTGGGGATTATGATTTAGCACAGAAATTATCAGTAGGACTTAATATAGAGACTTCTATAAATGCTATACCGGCAGTAATGACGACAGATAATCAAGATTTAGACCCGTGGTTCGCTGTTAGTAATAGCGTTACACCAACAGAGGAAAGTAATTCTTTTAATCTCCAAGGGAGTCGTGAATTCTTCAACCTCACTTTTGTCTGAAATACTAAAACACAAGAAAGGAACCCTATGGGTTCCTTTCTTGTAATAACTTAAAATTTAAGTTTACTAATATTAAACAAACTGCTCAATAAGCTTATGCTGAAGATCTTTAGATAAACCTAACTCATGCTGAACTAAAGGCTGTTCCAGAACTTCTTTCTCAAATTCCTCATACTGAGCACGTTCTTGAACATAGAATATACCAGTACCGATTCTGTCAGTCTCTAAAGCTCTTTCTAAAGCTGCTGCCTTAGAAGTTTTATCATGATTCTCACCTTCGATTTCGTAAGTGTTATCACGGTAGAACTGAGCAGTGTTAACTTTATTAAAAGTAACACAAGGGCTGAAAGTGTCTATATAAGCGAAACCTTTATGTTTAACTGCAGCTTTATAAATCTCTACTAACTGTTTAGGATTACCAGAGAAACCTCTAGCTACGAAACTACAGCCCGCAGAAAGTGCTAAAGCGATAGGGTTTAAAGGCTGTTCTGGATTACCAAACGGTGTAGATTTAGTTTTCATGTTAAGACCGCTAGTAGGCGAGGTTTGACCAGTAGTAAGACCATAGATAGAGTTATTCATAACTACATAAGTCATGTCTATATTACGTCTCATCGCATGGATAAAGTGACCTACACCGATACCGTAACCATCACCATCACCGCCACAAGCTACTACATTCATCGCATGGTTAGCGAGTTTGAAGCCTTGAGCGATAGGTAGTGATCTACCGTGTAGAGTATGTAAACCATAGGTATTAATGAAACCTGGTAGGTTAGATGAACAACCAATACCAGAAACTATCATAACTTCATTAGCAGGGATACCCATTTCAGCTAGAGCTCTTTGAAGTACACTAAGTACACCGAAGTCGCCACAACCTGGACACCAGTCTGGGTGAACGTCACCTTTATAATCTGCTATAGTAACGGGATTTTCTGTAATACTAGGCATGTGCTAACTCCTTTTTTTTAACTGCATTAACGATATATTCTCCAGTGAACGGCTCACCATCGAATCTATTAATAAATCTCTTAAGCTCAAATCCAGTCTCTGCAAGGATTAGCTTGCTCATTTGATTGCTCATATTATTCTCTACTGCCACGATCTCATTACAAGAATTAAATACTTCTACAAGCTTCTCTCTATCCATAGGATACAGATCAGTAAAATGTAAATGATTCACGGATAGACCATCTGCTCTTAAAGTTTCACAGGCTTCTTCGATGTAATCAAATGTAGAACCCCATCCTAGAAGAGTGAGCTTGGCATTTTTAGGACCAACAAGTTCTGGAAGCTTAATATCATTTTCCTTAAGCATAGTTTCTTCTTTACGCATTCTTTTCGGGTGCATTTTTAATCTGACTTCTATCGCTCTTGGTAAGCCAGCTAGAATATCAGAAATTAATTCCCCATTCTCATCATGCTCATCAGAACCAGAACAGTACATGTGACCAGCAGCTCCAGGGATTAATCTAGGAGAAATACCATCTTCAGTAACTTCATATCTCTTATATCTAGGCGCATTAGCAGTAAGCTCTTTCATGAACTTACCACGCTCAATGGTCACTTTAGAGAAATCAAATGGATCAACGGTCTGATAATGCTCTGATAAGAACAAATCAGAAAGTATAATTACTGGACACTGATATTTTTCAGCCAAGTTAAGTGCTCTTGCTGACTGATAAAAAGCATCTTCAGTATCTTTCGGTGCTATAACAATTCTTGGGAAATCACCGTTACCACCCATAACTAATTTAATATCAGCTTGCTCTTGCTTAGTAGGTATGCCAGTAGAAGGTCCGCCACGCTGAACATTAATTAAAACTACAGGCACTTCTAACATACCTGCTAAACCGACAGCTTCTACCATTAAGCAATAACCACCACCAGATGTAGCTGTAGCAGCTCTAACGCCTGCGTGTCCCGCTCCGATAGCGAAGTTAGCTGCCGCTAATTCATCTTCGGTTTGTTTAACGATAATTTTAGCTTTTTTAGCTTGGGTAGATAGATAGTGAAGAATACCAGTCGCTGGAGACATAGGGTAAGCTGCGTAAGACTTAAGACCACCAGCTAGAAGTCCCATACCGATAGCATCGTTACCAGTCATAAACATTTTCTTCTTGCCATCACCTTTTAAAGAGAGACCAGACTTAGCATTAGCTTTAGCCCAAGCCACACCAGCATTAAATACTTTCTGGTTAACTTCTACAATTTCATCACCTTTTTTAGTGAACTTTTCTTTAAAGAATTCTAAGCTAACGCTAGTATCTAAACCGACTGTTTGGATAAGTGCACCAGCAAGTAATACGTTTACCATTACTGGAGAGACTCCTGGAAAATCACATAACTCTTTAAAATCTAGACCATAGTACTGAAGGTCATCACGAATTACAGAAAGATCTTCTTTAATTTTAGAAATGTCATAAAAAACGATACCACCAGATTTCATATCTGGAATATGAACTTCCGGGCTAGTTTTATTTAGTAATAAAGCTACATCGGGCTGTTCGCCGTGACATCGAGTTTTTTCTTCACCTACGTTTAACTGTAACCATACATGACCACCTCTAATTGCAGACTGGTAAGCATTATAGGCCATTACATGTAAACCCATTCTAGAACAGGTTTTACCGAACAGTTCGCCCGTAGAAGCTATACCGTCACCAGCAGCTCCAGCGATTCTGACTATGACATTCTTTTTTTCACTCATAAATTAAAAATTCTTTTCTTTCCAACTCATACAAATTTAGCATTTATAGTTAGCTGCCATCAAGCATTTATTTGTTTTCGCTTCCTGTATTAATTAATATTGGCTTGCTGCTGAATTTCAACAATCTTAGTATTTAAATAAGATTATTTTTTCAAAGCCTCGTTGAATTGGGCGACTGTCGCTTTAGCTTTATAGTCCTCAGCAGTCTCTTTATCACCGAGTTTCATATAAAAGATAGATAAATTAGTTTTCGCCATTATCGAGTCTGGATTTAATTCCTCTAATTTTTTCATCGCTTTTATCGCAGATTGAAAATTATTTTCACGAGCAAAGATTACCCCTAAAAGCTCGTAGGCATCCTCATTGCGAGGATTTTCTTTAATAGCTTTCTCTAGTAATTCTTTAATCTCAGAGTAGTCCTGAATATCTAAGCGCGTGAATAAATCCCTCGCTTCGTCAGAGTATTTCAGGGAGCGCTCTTTACGTTTTTTTAAGCCGATATTAATGAATTTAGAAAGTACTTCTTGCCCAGGAAAGCAGCCTTTATCTTTAGGAAAATATTTTTCTACTAAATCTAATTTAATTAGCGAATCTGTTTCACTAAAGTCTTCTAAAAGAAGATTCTTTAAAGATTCTAGTAAGCCTTCTGTTTCACCGCATTTATTTTTTAGCCAGTCTTCTAAAGAGTTTAAGTCTAGGTTTTCTGTGAGAATTTCTAACTGAACATCATCGAAGATAATAAATTTTTCTAAATGCTGTTTTAAACTAGCTTCCTTACTGCTGTCTGTGATGAGTAGAAAGTGAATATTCTTTTCTGGATTGGGTTTTATAATAAAACTAAGCCCTTTAATCTCTGCTTTAGGTCCGAGGAAAGCAGCGTAGAGAGCGTTATTTAGAGGTAAAGATTTAATGTTAGCTGAGCTTTGGCTATGTAAGAAGCGTTCTGCATCTGAGCCTGAAACTTTAATTATAGAGTAAGACATTTTCAAAACGCTGAAAAACTCTCACCACAGCCACAGGTATTACTAGCATTAGGGTTTCTAAAAACGAAGCCTTTACCCATCAGGCCATCATCGAAATGCACTTCCATTCCTTTTAGGTAGATAGCACTTTTGGGATCTATAACCACTGGTAGGACTTCCTCTTCGTCTGGTACTTGAGCGAACTGTTTATAATCTTTTTCTTGAACTTCATCGAATTTAAGGTCATAGCTTAAACCAGAACAGCCGCCACCCTTTACAGCAAATCTAAGAGCATGAGTGCTGTTGTTTGCCTGTTCCTTTTTATATAATCTAAAAGCTTGTTTTATTGCTGATTCAGTTAGATTAACGATGTTGGAAGTCTGTTCTGATGTACTCATAATTTTAAACTCCTCAGCCTTGAACTTGTTCGCTCAGATACACGCCTAGCTTCGGCTGATAAAGCTTATGCGGTAATTCCTTAATAATTAATTATACCCTTTTAAGCTTATATTTATGATATATTCTTTTACTTGGAGTTTGCGCCCGTAGCTCAGCTGGATAGAGCAATTGCCTTCTAAGCAATGGGTCACAAGTTCGAATCTTGTCGGGCGTGCCATTATTATGGTTGAGATGAAATATAATCAAATCCAATCTCCAGATAGGTTTGATTTAGAACCATTAGAACTATTCGAGTATTTTAGTTATAAGCTTCTCTCTGACTCAGAAATGGACATTAATTCTTTGGTCAAAGAATTAAAAGAAGGTTTTAATGCTAAGCAGAATTTTCAAATTAATTTCCATACTCATGAAGATAAAACTTCGTTCTACAACTGCTCTGAAAAACTTTTTAACTTACTGCTAGATTTAAAACTCTCTCAGGATACCACTTCCTTGGTGGTTAGTTCTTTTCTAGAAGTAGTAGATAACGCATTTACACATAATTTAGGTAAATGGCCTACTAAATACTATAAAAGAGTTGCTTCGCTCTTTTTAAATGATCTAAAGAAAAAAACTTTTACCATAGCCGTAGCCGATTTAGGCGTGGGCTTTAAGGAAACTTTAAAACTTAAACACCCCGAAATCCAGTCAGAGATTGAGGCTGTTGAATTAGCGATTCAAGCAAATACTAGTTCAAGACCAGTAGATTATAAAGGACAAAGAATGGGTGGAAACGGATTATATTTTTTACAAAAAAATATTTTTAATGGGCTTGCAGGTAAACTTTTTATAAGATCTTGTGGTGACTTCTGTGAGATCCTGTCAGCAAATCAAGTTCAGCAGTTAGCAAATAGTTTACCTTATACTTATGGAACTAATATTTTTTTTGAGTTAAGCTATGCCTAAAATAATTGAAATGATCAAATATGGTAAATTTCTTCACGGACGCGAAGAGGGACACCTAGCCTATAGTAGACTTGCTGAAATAGTTGAAAGCATTCAAGATCTTGATTATTTAAGCTTTGACTTTAGTGATGTTTTAGTTTTAGCACCTTCTTACTGTGACGAGGTTTTCGCGAATTTACATCTTAAATATCCAGGTAAAATTAAAATCCCTGCGAATATATCTCACGCATTTAAAGTGGCATTTGAAACGGTAGAAGAAACTAGAGAACTTAAGTTTGAGTATGTTTAAGCCCATCCACCCTCCTAGCAGCCTCAAAATCCAGCTCCCCAAGATCATTTAAATCATGCGTCCAGTAAGTGACCTTTACATAAGCCCATTTTAAAATGATTTCAGGATGATGATTCATTTCCTCTGCTATTTCGCTAATTTTATTTACAAAAGCCAGAGCCTCACCAAAATTTTTAAATTTAAATTCTCGAAAAATTTTATTTGGCTTTTCTGGAGCTAGTTTCCAGCTATTTAAGTTTTTAAGATTTTCAGATATGTTCATAAGATGTTTCACTGAATCTCTGTAAGTTCATCACTGGTTCGAATCCAGTCGGGCGTGCCATTATAATTGAGAAAAATCTAAGCCAGTTTTTTTATTGTATATTTTTTTACTGGTTCTTTTTATTTCTCCTATAAAGCTTTGAGGATCAAAGCTTTCTTGATAAAAGTTTTGAGAAGGAAAAGCTGTGAGCTGCAAATCAGAATCATAGAATTTAATTTTATTTGAGATATCTAAAACATTACCTAAGACACTTCTTTTGTTCAAGGATGGAGATATAATTGCGACATCAACATCGCTCCATTCATTAGCTGTTCCTTTTGCATATGAGCCGAATAATAAAATCTCATCCAGCTCGTAATGATCTTTAATACGATTGCAGAGTTCAGTTAGAAGATTTTCTAATTCTAGTTTATTTTTTTTTCTAACCATTTTAGGATTTCTTTTGTTGCTTGTAAAATTTTTTCTGTTTCAGGTTTTGATAGAAGTTCTTCAATACACATGTTAGATACATTTCACCATCAAAAGAGACCTGAGCTGCTCTCAAATCATACTTAGCTATTTTCAACCAATTGTCTGTATCTTTCTTCAATCTAATATTTTAATAATTCTACTTAATTATATCTAACAATCCCTTTATTACAGCAATGTTTATTTATTCTCCTAGTAGCCTCAAAATCCAGCTCCCCAAGATCATTTAAATCATGCGTCCAGTAAGTGACCTTTACATAAGCCAGAGCCTCACTAAAATTTTTAAATTTAAATTCACGAAAGATTTTATTGAATCTCTGTAAGTTCATTATCTATCGCAGCACGGAATTCTTGACTAGCAGAATTCAAATCTAATAAATCCACTTTATAAGGCAAATCAGAATCTTCAAAGTCAAAATCTAACTGATCAAGTAACTGCAAATCTATTATTTTTCCAGAATCAGCTTCTAAAGCAATATCTAGATCAGATCCTCTCTTCAAATTCTTGCCAGTAGAGCGAGAGCCAAAAATATAAACTTTAATATCTTTGTTTTGACCAACTAAATATTTTTTTAATATGCCTAAAACTATGCTGAAATGCTTATCTTCAATAAATAGTTTATTCGGCATTTAATCCTCGCTGCTCTAATTGCTTAAAAAGATATTTCACTTCAGTTAAAAATTCAGGAATATTTTGGTATATGTCCTCTGCCTTGTTTTCATCATAAGTATGGCTTGTAATTCCTCTGCGTTTTCGATAAGCCTTCCATGCTTGAAGATCATTTAGTAAAAGACCTTTTTCATATCCTTTTCTAATTAAGTCATTGAAAGTAATATCATCAAAGTCTGGACTTGGTTCTGTGGTTTCCAGATATCTTTTTATAAGCTTCCAGCTTAGTTCATAGGTAAATTCAAAAGCCTGAATAGCTCCAGCTTTTAATTGCTTTTCTATGCGTGAATCAAAGCCTCTTGCAGATTTGTTTTCACAAATATCAAGACTATCCTCTAGTTGTTGAATAGCTTTCTTGAAAGAACTTAGATCTAGAGACATAATTCTACATTCTACCTGAAGTAAAAAAGCTATTAGATAAACTCCTCAGAAAATTTTGTTATATCCCAAGGGTTAATAATACTGGCTTTAGATCTATTCTGAGATTTTTCACCGCCATAGACTATCGCTTTTTTAATTAGCTGATCTTGAAAAATACTTTCAAAATAATCAAGGTTTCTAAAGAAACTTTCATGAAAAGTCTTTGCTGATTTGATTTCTGTGCTAATTAACTTATCACTAATTTTACTAACAAGGTCTATCTCATGTGTTCTATCTTGATAAAAATAATGATTACTCTGTTTACCTTGATGAAAACGATATTTTAGAAACTCCATTATCACTAGGTTTTCAAATAAGCTACCAAATAAAGGATGTGATTTTACGTGTTTGGCACTCTCATTATCAAGCAGACTGGCTGCTAAAGCTGGATCTGTGAAATACAGTTTAGGTGATTTAGTAATCTGTTTTTTTATATTAGCGAAATACGGCGGTAACAGAAAAATAATGTAGGAAACCTCTAAAAGATTAATCCAGTTCTTTACTGTATTCTGAGCGACTCCTAGATCATCAGCGATATTCTTATAATTAAGGCATTGACCAATGCGTGCTGCACAGAGTTTCAGAAAATTTCTAAATAATCTTAAATCATGAACAGCTGTTAAATCACGTAAGTCTCTCTCCAAGTAAGTTTGAATATAGTCAGCATAATAAATATTAGGTTCTATGTCCTCACTGTAGATTCTTGGATAAAACCCTTTGTAAATTAATTCTGCCCAGTCATTTGTTTTAGCTTTATCTACTTTTTTTAATTCTTGTAAACTCAGAGGTAAAAGCTTTACGAGTCCTGTTCTACCAGCAAGAGACTGACTTACATGCTTCATTAATTCAAAGTTTTGGCTGCCTGTGATTATAAAGAGTCCTTTCTCTTTGCGCTCATCCACTAAAACCTGAAGATAGGATAATAATTTAGGTACTCTTTGAATTTCATCAATAATAGCCCCGTTAGGATACTCTTCTAGAAAGGCATTGGGGTCACTTTCTGCCATCTCCCGTATATCTAGTTTTTCTAGGTTAACGTATGCTTTTTTTGGAAAAACCATTTTAGCTAAAGTGGTTTTTCCAGATTGTCTTGGCCCAGTGATGGTAATTATGGGATATTTCCCTGCAAGATAAAGGAGATGCTCTTTCAGTAAGCGTTTTATTGCCATATTTTTATTATGCACTAAATATGCAAAAATTTTGCATATTTAGTTTAGTTATTTTATACCATTCTGGAAAATTCTTTTGAGTCCAAGCAGTCCGAAACTAGGACTGCGCAAGGGACATATAAAAGTCTTTTTCAGATTAAAATGGTATTTTGGTATTACAGTAGAGAAATATATAAAAAAGGCGTGTAGCCGACCGTACAAGTTCAAGGCTAAGGAAAACGAATGACGGTATTTGTGTATAAAATGGCACCCTCGAGAGGAATTGAACCTCCGACCTAGTCGTTAGGAATGACTTGCTCTATCCTGCTGAGCTACGAGGGCTTAATGGAATTTTACCCTAAATCTCATATTTACGGTAAAACAGAATCCCACACATTCTGTATGAAATGCTTATTAGGATCGACTCTACCGTCTTTTTTCTTTTTCAAATAAATGGGATATAAAAACATCCAGAAAAATAAAAACGGCAAAGTCAGTGTAGCAATACTTTGAATAATAAAATTTCTTATTGTTTCAGTCATATTATCTCCTTAATGTCCTTGACAGTAGTACCCATTGAGAATATTAAAACCCCTTTCTATAAACTTTAAACCGAGTAATGCAATAAGTAAAGGATGTAAAAGTGTCTCCATATCTAATTTTATTAGATCATGAGTATTTGAAACAACCGAAAATAAAATTGTGCCCAAAGGACTCAAAAAAGCAAACCCTAAATATTTAAGGACTTCAGAACAATATTTATAAGATTCTGGTATTTCTGGACGCATGTACTTTATTATCACAAGCTAGAAATAAAATTTTAAGGGGTCATTTTTCCTCAATGTACTTTTACATAAACTCTTGCTTACTCATACAATGCAGCGAACCACCTTGCTGAATAACTAATGAACTATCAAAGCCGATAACTTTCCTGTCTGGGAAAAGCTTCTGTAAAATATCTAAAGCTTGCTGATCTTGCGGGCAGTTATAAGTAGGAACTATAATCGCTCCATTTAAGAAAACGAAATTAGCGTAAGAATAAGCCAAAGCCTTTTCTATAAACCCTTCTGGCTCGGGAAGAGCTAATTTAATTACTTCTAAGTCAGAGAAAGCTTCTAGTGTTTTAAAATTCTCTTTAGAGATCTCGTAGTTCGGGCTTTCTGGATTTTCAGTATAAGAAAGCACCACTCTATTATCATCAATAAACCTAGCAGTGTTGTCTACATGCCCGTCAGTATGATCATTTGCGATACCTTTATCTAGCCATATGACTTGTTTAATACCAAGAGCCTTAAACATCAGCTCCTCGAAATCTTTTTCTGTAAAGTTTTTATTACGATTAGTATTTAAGACACATTGGCGAGTCGTAAGTAGGTAGCCTTTCTCTGAATAGTCTATAGCCCCACCTTCTAAAAATTTATCGTAGGACTGTACTGCTAATCCCTCTAGCTCACCGACTTTAGCAGGAAGGACATTATCCTTATCCCACGGTGGAAACTTCTCTCCCCAAGCGTTAAAGGCGAAATCTACTACTATTTTTTCTTCAGTTTCTTTATCTATAGCGAATATAGGGCCGAAATCTCTAATCCAGATATCGTTATTTGGGATTACCAGAGAGATGAGTTTAAAAGGTTTAGCAGCAAAGCTAGTGAGTTTATCAATATTCTCCATCAGCATAGCCTCAGTATCGAATAGTAATTTTATGTCTTGATAATCTAAGACTATATCTATAAATCTCCAGAAAAATTCTTTCATTAACGTCAAACCATCTTTACTAGGTTCACTTGCGAGTTTAGAACTGAGGTGGATTTTATTATGTGGAAAGCTGAGCCAGACGGCTTTTTGCTCTAGCCATTCTGCGGGTGTGTGGACTAGCGTTTCTTGATTGATGTATGTAGTGGTCATGGTTTTTTCTTTTAGGTGTTTTTGATTTTAAAAAAAATTCTAACTAATTATGAGTTGGTTTAAAAATAGGTGAATTTACTCTACCCAGATTTTAAGTAAATCACTGAAAGCATCTACGCGTCTATCTCTAAAATAAGGCCAGTAGCGATTCGCTTCATCTATAACTTTTAAATCCAGCTCAAGATGGCTAATAGTCTCATCTTGACCATTTCTTTCTAGAATTCTGCCATAAGGATCTATGCAGAAAGAGTTTCCCCAGAAATCTAAATGCCCCTCTTTACCTACTCTATTTACAGCGATAACGAAAACATGATTTGCGATAGCATGGGCGCGCATCGAAGTAAACCAAGCCTCAAGCTGATCTTGGTAAACATTTGGCGAAGCAGTGCCATCCCAGCCTATAGCAGTAGGATAAATTAATATCTGTGCCCCCTTTAAAGCATTTATACGAGCGGCTTCAGGGAACCATTGATCCCAGCAGATTAGACAGCCGACTTTAAAACCATCCCCAGCGGAGCTTTTAACATCAGCTACTTGAAAACCTTTATCTCCAGCTCTGAAATAATATTTTTCGTAGAAGCCTGGATCATCTGGTATGTGCATTTTACGATAATGGCAGTTAATTTCTCCCTCTCTATTTATGACATAAAGGCTGTTAAAATACACTGCTGGAGAGACTTTCTCGAAAAAAGGAAAGACCAGATTAATGGATAATTCTTTAGCTAAAGCTAAAAAATGTTTAATTTCCTCAGCTTCTTTATGAAAAGCTAAATCGAAATTCTCAGGTGCTTCAGTAATCGCTAGATAATCAGTAAGGCAGAGTTCTTGAAGTATGACTAGATCAGGTGTAATACTAGAGCAGGCTTCTCTGATTTTTTGCGTTAGGTAACTGAGATTCTTTTCTATAGTTCCCTGAGATTTTCCCTGAATCCATGCGACTTTAACCATAGCTGACTATTTTAACTTGCTTATATTTTTGTTGCTGAAAAAAACTTATTAGTTTTCTAATGGAAAAATCTAAAACATTTCCCTAGATATTAATTTAGAATAAACAAAGTGGTTGCGGTTCAAGAAAAAGATCTGAATAGAATAGGCTTTGTAGCCACGCTTGGGCTTTTTGCTTTACTTGCTTTTATTTTTTGGTTAAAAGGACATGATTTTAATAAATCTAGGACTTTTACTTTTTATTTTGAAAATGTTAATGGTTTAGAAGAAGGCTCTGCTCTGAGGTGGCATGGACTTAAGATTGGCTTGGTAAAATCAATAGAACCTGTTCGTCAGAATATTGACTTAGAACCACTGCCAAGCAAAGAGATAGCTGAGATAGGTAATATTCACCTTCAGGAAGGTAAGCGTTTACTTACTAGTTCCAGTATTCAAGATTTAGTTTTTGCAAGAGAAAAGATTAATCAAGCTCAGTTGGAGATTGGACTTGCAAGATTGGCTACGGATCAGCATCATATTAGAAAAGGAAAGCATATTGCAGTAGAGGCGATAGTGACTATGAACGATGTTCCCATAAGCTTAGTGAATCAAGTTACGATAGTGCCCTCTGGTTTAATTGGTGAGCAGTACGTAGATCTTACTTCAATTAAAATCGAAAACCAGTTTCTTGATAAGTTTAACTATGATGAGCCACGCTTTATAAGTTTAGAGCCGATTAGGCTTGATAGTTTAATTAGGGTTAATCTTGAATCTTCTGAAGCTATTAAGAATTTAGCGAATAGGGTGAATGCTGTCTTTGGTGAAGAAGATGCCGATAATATCAAGAATCTTATTAAGGCTTCGAATTCCTTTGTTAATGACCCACAGCTTAGAAAAGGTATAAGAGAATCTACGGAAAATATCAGAAAAATAACTGAAGATTTTTCGATTTGGAGTTTACTGTTTGGTTCTAAGAAAAAAGAACATAAATACATTAATCAGTAAAAAATTAAATTAGAAATAAAATATAAAGAATAGTTTATTAGGTCTAACGTAATATCTCATTATGTTATTATAGGTAATTCAATAGTAGGATACCCTTATTGGGGCCTCGTTCGGCATTCTATGATAACAAAAAATTATTCTCGTAAGATCCCTAAAGTCAAAGCCTATAAGGGACAAAGAACAATAAAGTTACCAGATCTAACCGAAATTCAAAAACAATCTTTTCAGAGATTTTTGACAGAGGGCCTAGCTGAAGAGTTAGAGAATTTCTCGCCAGTAACTGACTATACGGGCAGATTAGAATTATATTTTTTACATAATCATTATACTTTTGAGGAGCACCAAGAGCCTAATAAGGCTAAGACTCCTATGGAAGCTAGGCTCAATGAGCAGAGCTTTACTAAAAAGCTATATATAAAAGTGCGTTTCGTAAATAGAGACAGTGGTGAAATTAAAGAAAGTAAAATGTTCATTGGTGAAATACCTATGATGACTGAAAGAGGTACTTTCATTGTTAATGGTGCTGAGCGTGTAGTTGTTTCTCAGATCGTTAGATCGCCTGGTATCTATTACAAGAGAGAAATCGAGCCAAGCGGTAAGAGAATATTTAATGCGACGCTGATTCCTAATAGAGGTGCTTGGATTAAGTTGGAGACTGATGTTTCTGATTATATTTATATTAAAATTGATAAAACAAGAAAAATCCCTGTAACGGTTTTCCTAAGGGCATTAGGTTATACCGAAGCGGATATGAAAGACCTTTTCTCTCATTATGATTTCTTGGCTAAGACATTTGAAAAAGACCCGACTTCTAATGAGGAAGAGGCTTTGATTGAGCTCTACAAGAAAATGAGACCAGGTGAGCATCCTTCTGTGGATGGTGCTAGGCAGCTTATAGAAAGTAGATTCTTTAATGCTAAGAAGTACGATTTAGGTTTTGTTGGTAGATATAAGCTTAATAAAAAGTTAGGACCTAATGCCCCAGAGGATTTAAGAGTTCTTACTAAGGAAGATTTTATTGCAGCTATTGATTATCTAGTTAAGCTTAATTTTGATGAAGCTCAGATAGATGATATTGACCACTTGGGTAACAGAAGAGTTAGATCAGTAGGTGAGTTGCTCCAGAATCAGTTTAGATTAGGTCTAAGTAGAATCGAGAGAATTATTAAAGAGAGAATGACTCTTCAAGAGCAAGAAGGTTTGACTCCAGCTAATTTGATTAATCCTAAGCCATTGGTTTCTGCTATTAGAGAGTTCTTCGGTTCTTCTCAGTTATCACAGTTTATGGACCAGACTAATCCACTTGCAGAGTTAACGCATAAGCGTCGTATTTCTGCTCTTGGTCCTGGTGGTTTATCTCGTGAGAGAGCGGGCTTTGCGGTTCGTGATATTCACCCTTCTCAGAATGGAAGACTTTGTCCAGTGGAGACTCCAGAAGGTCCTAATGCTGGTCTTATCGGTAGTTTAGCTTCACATGCGAGAATTAATGATTTTGGTTTTATTGAAACTCCATACAGATCAGTAGTTGACGGCGTGGTTACGAACGAAGTTAAATACTATACTGCTACTGATGAGGATAATTCTAAGATAGCTACGGGTGATACTCGTATAGAAGAGTCTGGTCATTTTACTAATGACATGGTTCCAGTTAAATATAAGAATGAATTTATTGAGACTAAGGGTGAAGATGTAGACTTAGTAGGTGTTTCACCTATTCAGATCGTCTCGATTGGTACTTCTTTAATTCCTTTCTTAGAGCATGATGATGCGAACCGTGCACTTATGGGTTCTAACATGCAACGTCAAGCTGTTCCTTTACTTAAAGCTGAGAGAACGCTTGTTGGTACTGGTATAGAAGGGCAGGTAGCTAGAGATAGTGGCATGGTGGTTATTTCTGATCATGATGGTATCGTAGACTATGTTGACTCTAAGAGAATTAGAATTAAATTTACCGAAGATGGAAAGGGGTCTAAGACTTATGATCTTCTTAAGTACATGAGATCTAACCAAGATACTTGCTTGAATCAGACTCCTATTGTCAAGATTGGTCAAGAAGTGAAAGCGGGTCAGGCACTTACAGATGGTGCTGCTACTTGTGAAGGTGAATTAGCATTAGGTAAAAATCTTCTTGTAGCTTTCATGCCTTGGGAAGGATATAACTTTGAGGATGCGGTTCTTATTTCTCAAAGACTAGTTAGAGAGGATGTTTATACATCTATCCACATTGAAAAATATGAAATAGATGCTAGGCAGACTAAGCTAGGAGCTGAAGAAATCACTAGAGAGCTTCCTAATATTAGTGAAGATGCTCTTAAGCACCTTGATGAGAATGGTATCGTTCGCATCGGAGCGATGGTTAAAGAGAATGATATTTTAGTTGGTAAGATCACTCCTAAGGGTGAATCTGATAATCCTCCTGAAGAAAGACTTCTTAGAGCTATTTTTGGTGAGAAAGCTAGAGATGTTAAGGATAATTCACTTAGAGTGCCACATGGTGAGAAAGGTAGAGTTATAGCTGTAAGAATTTATGATAGAGATAAGGGTGATGAATTGCCTCCTGTTTCTAATAAGATAGTTAGAGTCTTTATAGCTCAGAAAAGAAGAATTTCTGTTGGTGATAAAGTCGCTGGTAGACACGGTAATAAGGGTATTATTTCTAGAATTCTTCCAGTTGAGGATATGCCACATTTACCAGATGGCTCTCCAGTAGACATAGTTCTAAATCCACTTGGTGTTCCTTCACGTATGAACGTAGGTCAAATCTATGAGTGTATTTTAGGTATGGCAGCTACGATTTTAGATCATGCGTATGAAGTTCCTTCTTTTGACGAAATGTTTGGTGAAGGTGCTTCTGATAATTTAATTAAAGATGAAATCACTAAAGCTAGAACTATAGAGAATGGTAAGTATTCTTGGTTAGGCGCTGACGGAAAAGTTAAATTAGTAGATGGTCGTACTGGTGAGTATTTTGATAATCCTGTCTTAGTCGGGGTTATGTATATTCTTAAACTAGTTCACCTTGTTGATGACAAGATTCACGCTAGATCTACAGGACCTTATAGTCTTGTTACGCAGCAGCCTCTCGGTGGTAAAGCACAGTTTGGTGGTCAGAGACTTGGTGAGATGGAGTGTTGGGCACTTGAAGCTTACGGTGCTTCTTATACACTTCAGGAAATGCTTACTCGTAAATCTGATGATGTTGTAGGTCGTGCTAAGGCTTATGAGGCGATAGTTAAGGGTGAGAATATCACTCCAGCTGGAGTTCCAGAGTCATTCAAGGTACTACTGAAAGAATTGCAGTCTATCGGTCTTGATATTCATGCTCTAAAATCAGTCAAAAACTCTGATGGTGATTCAAACCTAGAGGAAGTGAATTTAGATTCTGATTCTACGTTCGACTTTATGAAGACGAAGAATCACTTACCTAGATTAGATGAAGCTATTAATGATCTTAAGTCAAGTGAAGAGGTAGGATTAAAGCTTGAAACTAAGTCAGGGTTTACTTTTAACTAAATATTAGAAAAGGGTTAGGTTAAGTTTAAGATGTCAGATGAAATTGGTAATGAATTAGACGCTTTGGGTATCGCTTCGATTGAAGCACTTGAGCATGATATTGACAGTGATGAAGTGCGTGAAATTGAGAAAAACAGCTTAGTTGCTGATAATGATCTTTTCGATAGTATTAAGATACAGATCGCTTCTCCTTCGAGGATTTTAGGTTGGTCTTATGGTGAAGTAACTAAGCCAGAAACTATTAACTACAGAACTTTAAAGCCAGAGAAAGATGGTTTATTTTGTGAGAAAATATTTGGTCCAGTTAAGGACTGGGAATGTTCTTGTGGTAAATATAAGCGTATTCGCCATAAAGGTATAATATGTGAGAGATGCGGGGTAGAGGTTACTGAGTCTAAAGTAAGAAGACAGAGAATGGGTTCTATTACACTTGCAGCTCCTGTTTCACATATATGGTTTTTGAAGGGTATCCCAAGTTATTTAAGTTTGCTTTTAGATGTTACTCTTAAGGATCTTGAGCAAGTAGTTTATTTTAATTCATACTTAGTTATCGATCCAGGTAATGTTGAGAATTTAAAGAAGAACCAGATTATTGTTGAGGAAGAGTATGAGCAGCTTTTAGATAATGAAACTGCTCAATTTGAAGTGGGTATCGGTGCTGAAGCACTTCTTCTGTTATTAGAAGATTTAGCTCAGCCTAAATATGAGTACCCGAATGCAAGTAGTAGAGCTGAAAGAGGTGAACTACTTGGCTTGCCTGGTTTAGAAAAAGTAAGAGATCACCTAAAAGCTGAATTAGCTGAAGTTGGTGGTTCACAACAGAAGAGAATTAAGTGTGTTAAACGTTTAAGATTGGTTCAGTCATTACTGAATTCTAAGACAGATCCAGGTTGGATGGTTATGGAAGTTCTTCCTATATGCCCTCCAGACTTGAGACCTATGGTTCAGTTAGATGGTGGTAGATTCGCGACTTCTGATTTAAATGATCTTTACAGAAGAGTTATTAATAGAAACAGTCGTCTAGCAAGACTTATAGATATGGGCGCGCCTGAAATTATCATCCGTAACGAGAAGAGAATGCTTCAGGAAGCAGTAGATGCTCTTATTGATAATGGTAGAAGAGGTAGAGTAGTTACTGGTACGAATGGCAGACCACTTAAATCTCTTTCTAATATTATTGAAGGTAAGCAGGGTCGTTTCCGTCAAAACCTTCTTGGTAAGCGTGTTGACTACTCTGGTAGATCTGTTATCGTTGTAGGTCCTTCACTAAAATTACATCAGTGTGGACTTCCGCGTGAGATGGCGATTGAGCTATTCAAACCTTTCGTTATTAATAAATTGATAGACAGACAGATTTGTCAAAACATTAAAGCTTCTAAAAAGCTTATAGAGAAAGGTTCTCCGATGGTTTGGAGTATTCTTAAAGAGGTAGTTGAAGGTCATCCAGTTCTTTTGAACCGTGCCCCTACGCTTCATAGATTAGGTATTCAAGCTTTCGAACCGGTTATAGTAGAAGGAAGAGCTATCAGGCTGCATCCATTAGTCTGTTCGGCTTTTAATGCTGACTTTGACGGTGACCAAATGGCGGTTCACGTTCCATTAAGTGTAGAAGCACAGACTGAGGCTAGAACTTTAGTTATGGCTAATACTAATATACTTGCGCCAGCTACAGGTAAGCCAGTAATCACTCCTACTCAGGATATGGTTTTAGGTATTTATTATTTAACTATTGATAAGCCTAATTCCGAGGATCCAAAATTATTTAGGGGTGCTGGTAGTGTGTTCTCTAGTGAGGATGAAGCTATTACTGCTTACCATACTAGGAATGTTGATCTCTTCGCGAAGGTTAAGCTTAGAACTACTCAGACTGAGTCTGGCTTATCTGAGATCATTGAAACTACTATAGGTAGAATTATTTTTAATAAGACTATCGTAGATTCAATTGAAAAAGACACAGTAGCTATTTAAGTTTAGAGGAAAGGTTTATAAATACCATGCAAACAAAAGAACAAAAAGCAGCACCAGGAATAACTAGAGAGAAAAAGAAACCTGCTTTTATTAATCAAATCGTTGATAAGAAAATATTAGGCAGAATGATTGCTAAGGTTTATGAGAACTTTGGTGCTGAGCTTACTGCTGTTTTAGCCAATAATCTTAAGGATTTGGGCTTTAAGTTTGCTACTCAAGCGGCTGTTACTATTAGTATTGAAGACTTAACTGTTCCACCAAAGAAAGCTGAGTTAGTGGCTGAAGCTGAAGCTGAGTTAGCTAACACTACAGAGAGATTTGAGAGAGGGGAAATCACTGAGGTAGAGCGTTATAACAAGGTTATTGATACTTGGTCTGAGACTAATGATAAGGTTACTGAAGCTGTGGTAGAGTATTTTGATAGATTAAACCCAGTGTATATGATGGCATTCTCTGGTGCAAGAGGTAATGTTTCACAGGTACGTCAGCTAGTCGGAATGAGGGGTCTTATGGCTAACTCTGAAGGTAAGATTATTGACCTTCCGATTAAATCTAACTTTAAAGAAGGTCTTACTGTTCCTGAGTATGTAATTTCGGCATTTGGAGCGAGAAAGGGTCTGGTAGATACAGCATTGAAAACAGCTGACTCTGGTTATTTAACTAGAAGACTAGTAGATGTAGCTCAAGATGTAATTATTCGTACAGATGATTGCGGAACTGAGAAATTTATTGAAGTCGGTGCTCTTTATGATGGCGAGACTATTGTAACGGGTATTGATGTTAGAGTTATCGGCAGAACTGCTGCTGAAGATATTATTAACCTAGAGACTAAAGAGGTTATTACGCCGAAGGGTACTATAATTAATAGATCCGCTTCTGAAAAGATTAAAGCATCTGGCTTAAAATCTGTAAAAATTAGATCTACACTTATTTGCGAGGCTAAATATGGTGTTTGTAAGACTTGTTATGGTTGGTCTTCTACGGATAATAGACCTGTTAATTTAGGTGAAGCGATAGGTATTATCGCGGCTCAGTCAATCGGTGAGCCTGGTACACAGTTAACGATGAGAACGTTCCACACGGGTGGTGCGGTAGCTGGTCATAGTAAAGCAAGAGAGTATTATACTTCTACTGCTTCTGGTACTGTTAAGTATGCTTTTGAAGTTAGAGAAATTAGAACTAAATATGGTGATATTGTTTACCAAACGCTTAGTGCAGGTAAGCTTTCTATTGGTTCAGAGTCTATGAATATGCCTTTAGGTGCAAGACTTATCGTTAAAGATGGATCTCATATTGATAAAGGCGGGATTATTGGCGAGTTCCCAGATTTAAGTAAAAAGAAACTTCTTACAGAGAAAGCTTCTAAAGATGTTATTACGATGCAATCTGGTTTAGTAGTTTTTAAAGATTTTGGTGTTGATGAGACTAAGGATAGACAGGGTAATATTTCTAAGCTTGCTAATAAGCAGGGTACTATCTGGATAGAAGCAGGTACAGTATTACCTCTTTCATCAGGTAGCCATTTGATTATTAAAGATGGAGAGATGGTTAAGAAGGGTGATACTATTTCTGAGACTATTTTAAAGTGTCAATATAGTGGTGAAGTAAGATATGGTGCGGATCTGATTATTGAAGAAACTGAGATCGGTTCTAGAAAAGTAAATAAACTAGCGAGAGGCAGGCTTCTTAATGTAATTAATGCTTCTATAGGTTCTTCTAACGCTAAATTACAGCAAAATCAGCAGGGTAATCTCTGGGTTCTTGCCAACGAGAAGTATGTTCTTAGGATGGTAAATGGTGAGACTATTGAGAATGGCAAGATTCTAGCAGAGCTTGTTGATGACGAGCTTTCACTACATTTACCTTGCTCAGGTGAAATCAGATACGATGATCTAGAGATAGATGATAGAAAGATCGTTACTAAGCATGGAAGAGTAATTTTTATTCCAGAGGAGATTCATTCTCTTTCTAAAGATGCAAGTCTTGCGATAATTGAGACTGGTACTCATGTTAAAGCTGGAACTGAAGTTGTTAAAGACGTCTATGCGAATATTGACGGTATAGTTAGAGTTACCATTGAAAATAATATTATTCATGAAGTAACAGTCACTCCAGGACAGCTTTTTGAGATAGAAGACCCAGAGCTTCTTAAGTATGCTGATGGTGACATCGTCAAAGAAGGCGTAGAGATTATGCCTAATGTTAAGACGACTAAGCCAAGTATGATTACTCTTTTTAGTCATGAAGAGACTGGTGAGACTAAGCTTTTACTTAGAGATGTTCAGTTGTATGATATTAAGCCACGTGAAGTGGAGTTCACTGCTGAAACTACCGATGCGGCGATTAACATTTATCCAGTAACGCAAATGCATTACAGAGATGGTGACAAAGTTCGCAATTTTAATGGTGGAGCGCTCACTAAGACTAGTTTGATACTCTCTTGTGAAGATCATTATCAAGATTCTAAGGGAATCGTAGAATTCGATACTGAAGCTGAGACATTAAATATTATTTTCCAAGAAAATATTATTTTAAGGTCTGAAAGAACAGCATCTACTATCACCGAAATACTTGTTCAGCCAGGTGATTTTGTTGAAGCGAATCAGGCTGTAGCTAAAGTTCAGTCTATCGCTCAAACCTCTGGTGAAGTGTTCGTAAATGAAGTAGATAAATCTAGAATCTTAATCTTGGATGACGCTTCTAGCTTCTCTGTTACTACTAAGGTTGCTCCTAAAGTTAAAGAGGGAGATTATGTTCTTAAGGGTGATTCGATAGGTAATTCAGAGCCGCTTGAGGAGCCAGGTATAGTAACTGAAGTTAAAGGAAACACAGTTATCATCAGAAAGGCACGTCCTTTCCTTGTAAGTTCTGGTACTAGACTGCACGTAGATAATCATTCTTTAGTTCAGCAGGGTGACCAGCTCGCTACTATTATCTATGAAAAAGTTAAGACTGGTGACATCGTCCAAGGTCTTCCTAAAGTAGAGGAATTACTTGAAGGTAGAAAGCCTAAAGAGCCAGCAATTATCTCTGATGTATCTGGTGTGGCTGAAGTTCTTAGTGAAGATGGTGTTGAGACTATATTTATTAAAACAGCTGATGAGCGTAAAGAGTTCGTTATTCCTGTTGGTCAGAACATCGTCGTTAATGATGGTGAGAAGATTAATGTGGGAGACCTTCTTACAGATGGTCAGCCTAATCCACATGACCTTCTTGAGTATAAAGGTGTTGAACATTTACAACAGTTCTTAGTTGATGAAGTTCAGTCAGTATACGTATCTCAAGGTGTTGAGATTGCAAATAAGCACATTGAGACTATAGTTAGACAGATGACTCGTAAAGTAAGAATCGATGATCCAGGTGATACTGAGCTTCTTCAAGGTGAGTTACATGATATTAACTATGTAAGAACTATTAATAAAGCAGCTGAGGAAGAAGGTAAGATTACTGCTCAATACAAGCACGTTTTACTTGGATTAACGAAGGCAAGCTTAAATACAGAGAGCTTTATATCAGCAGCTTCTTTCCAAGAGACTACTAGAATTCTTGCAGAAGCTTCGATTAAAGGTAAAACGGATTGGTTACACGGTCTTAAAGAGAACGTTATTATTGGACGTCTTATCCCGTCTGGTTCAGGCTTTGATGCTGTAGTGGATAGTGAAGAGAGCCTCATCTCTGCACACCCAGAGAAAGAGCAGCTTATGGCTGG
>JBJTTW010000134.1:0-2503 GCA_046080385.1 bacterium | reverse complement strand
CTCCTCCTAAAGATCTCTGCCTAGAAAATTTCAAAAACTGCATAATAAAATGAATAACTAAACCTAAAGTAGTTAAAAAGCTAGCTATATAAGGAACTAATCTACCAGCATTTTTCACTACAGCAAAAGATGAAAACTCTTGCCCATCAGAATCTATACCATAGCTAGACTGAAAAAAAGTATAGTCCTTATATCTAAAAGGCTTATTCATAGACACTTCTACCTTTCGAGAGAGCTTAGAACCTTCATCTAGAACACTAATCGTACTAGCATAAGCCTTCGCTACCTGAGTATTAGGATGTAGATCCCTTCTTACATCTTCAAGCCTAATAGAGATCGGTAATTCTGAAACTACTCTTTCTAGAATCATTTGATTTAAAGTACCATCAGTGTTTTTACTAGTTAAAACCTTATAATTAAAGTCATCTAAATAAACTTTCTCCTTGCTTTGAATATCAGTAAATATTAATAGTGGCTGATTCTGTTCAAAGTCTTTAGCTAAAGGCAATTCCTTAGCGATAGTTCCAGCAAAGGGTGTCTCAAAAACTTGACCATTTGGGTGAAATTTCTCAAATCTAAGAGTAGGTAAAGCTTTCTGAAAAGAAGCTTTAACACTATCTGCTAAATTTTTAGAATCTATTTCAAATGGAATAATCGTCTCTAAAGACTTTTCTACAATACGGACCTGCCACTTATAATAATCAGCAGCCATGTTAGTCTGCTCACCTTCTCTTATAGTGATTAAAGATTCTTTACTATAGCACAGTGTGTAAAAACCGCCTAGCAACAGAGTCACCAAGCCTAGATGACTAATAAATAAACCGAACTTAGACCAACTGTAGTGAAATTTAAATATAAGGAACGCCATTAAATTAATAAAAGCTAGCCACATAATCAAAACCACGCCAGGTAAAACAAGAAAACCATCTATGATAATTAACGAATCAAAAAATTTCTTCTGAGCCAAATAGAGACCGTGTTCTGCCTGATAAAGAGTTCCAAAAAAAACAAGCAACATCAAAGACGCTAATATGAATAGGGTCAATTTAAAAGAACTGAGTAATTTTATGTAATGCAATAACTTCAAAGACAGATCTGAACCTTTACAGTAGCTAATCTTATCACCCTGCAAGTATATAAGAAATCACACCGTTACTTAAAAAATAGCCTTTCTCACTAAGCGTGAATCTATCTGGGTATTCAAAAATAAATCCCTCGCTAATTAAGGTATTTATTTTCTCTCTATTCAATAAATTTAAAATCTCATCACGCTTCTCAAGACCAGTACTCAGGCGAAGCCCAAGCATAATCTCTTCTTCTAAAGCTTCTTTCTTACTAATAAACTTATACTCTTCATATATACTTCCATTTCCTAATGCCTGCTTCAGAATATCTATAGGCTGAGTAAATAAACGAATGTATTCTTCTATATCACGCGTGTGTGCAAAGCGATAACCCATTAAATAGCCATGAGCACTAAGCCCAAAGGCTAAGTATTCATCCGCCTTCCAGTAGCACAGATTATGCCTAGATTCGTGACCATCTTTAGCCCAATTACTAACTTCATAACGATTTAAGCCTTTCTCCTTAAGCATTTGATTGCAGACTTCATACATCTCAGCAAGAGCCTCTTCCCCAGCCAAATCTGGATGTTCAGAACTACCATAAATACTACCAAATGGTGTAATCGGCTCAATGCTCAGAGCATAAGCAGAAAGATGTGGACTATCTTTTTCTAAAGCTAGTTCTAGTGTGGATTTCCAATCATCAAGGCTTTGATGTGGTAAACCATAAATCAGATCAAAGCTCCAAGACTTAAAATTAACTTTTTTAATCAAATCAATAATCTCAAAAGTCTCTTCCACCGTATGACCTCGAGCAAGTTTACTTAAAATATCCTGATTAAATGTCTGAACTCCAATACTTAACCTATTTATACCAATATCTTTAAAAGCCTGGAGCTTTTCTAAATCAACAGTGCCCGGATTCGCTTCTAGAGTAATTTCGACATCATCACTGAAAACAACATAATCTTTAAGTACATTCAGTATTTCCTCTATCTCTTTTGCTGAATGGATACTCGGTGTACCACCACCAAAAAACACTGTATCTATAGTAAATTTATCAGTAGCTTCCAGCCTTGAACTCGTTCGTTTGTGAGCAGCACCATGATAAGAACTACTCCTTAACAGCTCACCTACAGCTCTAATCTCAGTCTTTAAAGCTGCTAAATAAGCGGCTTTAATCTCAGCGCTTTTATTTGCATAAGAAGCGAAATCACAGTATGGACATATGCTTTTACAGAAAGGTAAATGAATATACACACTTCTTGCCTTTAAAATCTTTTCTTTAATGGCACTTTTGCCGAACACCAATTTCTGCGTTTTCGTCGTCCTCATGATCCTCATGTACCCGCAGTAAGCGGAGCTTGTATTTCCGCTTGCTCGCATACGACACTGGTGTCGCATCCTCGGCATCGCTGGAAATTACACTGCGGTCATTC
>JBJTTW010000133.1:0-10421 GCA_046080385.1 bacterium | reverse complement strand
TTCGCTTGTATACCGCCTGCGTTGAAATACCAAACTTAGATGCTATATCACTTGCACTACTGCTTGAATTGAGCATCTTTTCCATTTCTACTAAATCTTCCTTACTTACTTAAACGACTCATATCCTCTCCTTTAAAAGTTCACTTTCTTATTCATTTTATCGGGCAGGGGACATACGCTTTCATAACCAAATATTAATAAAATCTACGTAAACTAGTATTGTGAGCAACTTAGAAGGATCATTTTTAGGCAACAAGGATGCAAGACCATCTTTCGGGCAAGGTAGACAACAGCTAGGCTCAGGAGTTAACGCAAATGTTGCCTCTCATGGCAAGTTCTTAAACAATGGAGTTCAATCTAAGAGTTTCGCTCAGGAGATGGCAGCTTTATTAGCAAATGGACAGGAAATACCAGATGAGCTAAAAGCAAAAATGGAAGAGATGGATAGCTCTACTCAAATCGATAATGAAACTAATCCTCAAGAAAAAAAAACCAGTTCGAGCAAAGCTACTGCGAGAAGCAGTGAATCTCTGACTAGCATGGAAGAAAGTTTAAATAAAGCTCAATTAGATAAAGAAGTTTTGAGACAAGAGGATGTCAGAAAAGCTTTTGATCAATCCCGCGCAAAAGATCATGAGGAAAGGGTATCAGAAGAAAAAAAACATTATTATTCAAGCAACGAAGCTACTATGGCAACAGCAGCTCAAGAAAACAGCAAAGCCATAACAGAAGCGGCAAGAGAAGGAAATGTAGCTCAACAAGAGCAAAGACCATCCGAAGACAGTAGCAGACAACAGCAACTTGCAAACTGGGAACTATTAGCACCTAGATTAATAGAGGATTCTACGAATCGTGCTATCAGGTTAGACATTCCAGACGTAGAAGATATACAGACCGTAATAGTCAGGATGGGTCAATCTGGAGTTACTATACAAGCTATAGGTTCTGAAGATATGGTAAACAGCTTCTCCACTAGAGAAGGAGTTCTCAGAAGTGCCCTTGCTAAGAAAAATGTCAAACTAGATTCAGTAACAGCCTTCGATGCAAAAGCAATGTATCAAAAATAATCAATCATGAATAATCTTCACCATCTATCACAAAACACTACTTTAAACTCAACTGATTTAATAGGTCTAATATCAGGGAACATGGCTGGTGCTGCAACTTATGGCCACAGAGCTAAAGTATGGTCATTCAAAGACTATATGTATGGTGGTGAGATGGTCGAAGGCGGTCTTAGTATGAAACAAGGTGGCCAAGCACCTAGATTAGGAGAATGGACTAAATTATTCATAAAAGGTAAAGGATTCTTTACAGTCTATGATTCTAAACAACAGAAAACCATGTACACTAGACTTGGCGATTTCCACATAGATGGTTCTGGTGACATGGTTTCCAAAGAGGGTTACCAAGTTTTAGGAGCTCCACTCGAAGGCTCTTATACTCAATTACGAAGACAGGGACAGTACACTGACCTAAATACCAAAGCTGATGGTTTTGATGACATCACCCAAGGTAATCCTTTCAGAAAAGCCCCAAATGGTGCACCGCAACAATTAAATCCTGCGGGAAGACCCGTTGGCAATGTTCAGGCAATTAATATCGCCTTAGATCCACGTAATGGTAAGTATCTAGGCTTATACGATGAAATCAAAGTCGCAGAAGATGGAGTTGTTTATGGTAAAGATGGAAACAATCTAGTCTCTCTTTATAAAATACAATTAGCAAATTTCAACAACCCGGAAGGATTAACCGATCTTAAAGACGGAATTTATTTTGAAGCTAACAATAATAGCGGAATGCCTACTCTTGCGAGTGCTGGTGCCATAATCATTTCAGAAGCTCTAGAAAAAAGTAATGCCAATATGAAAACTGAAGCCCATTATTTAACAGAGGCACAAAGATCTTATCAATTTGCGACTCAAGCTCAGAAACTTGCTGATAAAATTACTGGTACAGCGATAGAGCTGATTCAGTAATGAGCCAAGTTAGTATTTCAAATAGAGACTACAAAACTAAATATTTAAATAAATTAGATGATAATGAATTTTTAGATATTGAGAGTTGCGTAAACTGGTCAAGTCTTGCAGAGCTTTGTATCAAGTTAAGCGTACAAGAAGACTACAAAAACACAGAGAATGAAGTTATGCCGCGATCTCAAGAAGCAAATGGAATGGAGTCAAACCTTCATCGCGAGATCTGTTTAAGTTTCTGCACAGAAGCAGAAATTAAAGATTTGAATCGTAACTTTCGCAGCAAAGACTCAGTCACTGACGTTCTTTCATTTAATTTTCAAGATATCCAAAACAGCATCGAGATTCAACCACTAGGTGACGTTATCATCTGCACAGCAAAAGCACAAGAGCAAGCATGGGAACTAGGTTACAGTCTGAGGCGAGAACTGATTTTTTTATTCGCTCACGGAGTCTTACATTTACTTGGTTATGACCATGAAACAGAGGAGGATGCAGAAAAAATGTTTAAATTACAAAAACAAGTTATAAAAACATATGGTATTTTAGACTGAGTGAAGGTCTTTAATAATCTTACGCATAAACTTGAAGTATTTGAGCCGATAAACTCAAATATAGTTACTTTTTACTCATGTGGACCTACCGTCTATGATGATTCACACATAGGACACGCTCGCAGCGCTATCACTTGGGACTTACTTTCAAGATACCTTCGTTTTAAAGGTTACCAAGTAACTTGGATTAGAAATATAACTAACGTTGACGATAAAATTATCAACCGTGCAAAAGAATTAAATATATCAGCAGATACTCTTTCACGAAAATATACCTATGAATTCTGGAACGATATGGTCTCCTTAAATGTTTCATGGCCAGACCACGAACCTAGAGCCACTGACTATATTCCAGAAATGATCAAATTCATAGAGGGACTTATATCACAAGGTTCCGCCTATGCAGTAGAGGGTGATGTCTATTTCAGTGTCAATAGCTATTCTAAATATGGTCAACTAAAAAGACAGAGTGTTAGTGATTTAAAAGAAGGAAATAGTCGATTAGACCCAAATAACAAAAAAAAAGATCAATTAGATTTTGCTCTCTGGAAAGCCTTTCCAAATGAACCACTCTCAAGTTTCAATTCTCCATGGGGTTTAGGCAGACCTGGCTGGCACATAGAATGCAGCACAATGATAGAAACAATTCTAAAAGAGAAGTTTGCTATTTCAACCTTAGACATACATGCTGGTGGAGATGATCTCATTTTCCCTCATCACGAAAATGAATGTGCTCAATCAGAATGTTTTACTGGAAAACCGCTTGCTAAATACTGGCTACATAATGGCATGGTTATGATCAATGGTACTAAAATGTCAAAGTCATTAAGTAACTATATGACCATAAAAAGTGTTTTAGCGAAATTCAAACCCAATACTATTCGTTTTTTCTGCCTGCAAACTCACTACAAAAAACAAATAAACTTTACAAACACGGCTCTTCAAGCTGCTGAAAGTGGTTTCGATAAACTTTTTAATGCTATTTCAGAAGAATTGAGAAGCATTCATTTTGACAGTTTTGCACAGATTCAATTAAGTGCAGCTCAAAAAGCAAGCTTGGATCAGACTTTAATTAATCGATTCATTGAAATATTAGATAATGATCTAGCTACACCTCAAGCTCTAGCCTTACTTTTTGAGAACCTCGATAAAAAACCTACAGTTATTTATCTTTTAAGCATGCTCGGCTTCGATCTAATATCTAATGCTAAAGAGAACTCGCTAAAATCATTAATATACTCTATCGCTGACGCCAAAGCCTTATCTACAGCTTCTCACATTGATGCTATCGCCTCGCTTAAAGCAGCAGCGACTTCATTTGATAATCTTACTGAAACTAATTCTAGTACACAAGAAGAGATTCTTATTAATAAAAGTGGCTTAGATAGTATGATTCAGACTTTACTTGAATTAAGAGAAAAAGCTCGCCTCGAAAAAAACTTCGAACTTAGCGATAGAATTAGATTAGAACTAGAAAAGGCTGGGATTACAATTAAAGATTTCAGAGATAAACCTAGCGAGTACAGTTTTGCTTAAAACAACTCTAATACCAAAATACCATTTTAATCTGAAAAAGACTTTTATATGTCCCTTGCGCAGTCCTAGTTTCGGACTGCTTGGACTCAAAAGAATTTTCCAGAATGGTATAATTTCTGCGTTTTCATTTGGCTACACGCCCAGCTTAGGAATACGTAGTTTAAACACAGAAAATTTTTCAACATTTTTATAGAGTTCCATTAAGTCACCTGCGTATTGCTTAAAATTAGGATCTAAGCTATATCCTGGTGCAAGAGGCATAATTATTGAATTTCCAAGAATACCAACAACCCTATTTTCAACCACGGAAGCAATGCTCTTGCCATTAGTATTAGGTGCGATACAGTTATCTAAAAGGCTGAAACGCTTGTTAGCAGACATTTTATACCAAATCACTTGGTGATAATATTCTAGATTCTCATTTAAGTGCTTAATTAAATTATCTGCATCAAAATCACAATTTTCATCGTTATAGAACTTGAAGCTTTTTAATAAAAATTCATATTCGTTCTCTAAAAGATACTCCACAAGGATATCCTTAAAAGCCAGAATCATCTCCGCATCAAATTCTTCAAGAGCGAACGGAATAAAAAGACATTCCCTCGCATCATAAAGGCTCTGCTCAACAGTGAGTGAAGTATATTCTCTGTAATTTATTTCGAGCCGAGCTTCACTGCTCTGTCTTTTCATTTTCTCTTCAAGATAGTAAAAACTATATTTTAAAACATCATTTAAGGCTTTCTCAAAATTATTCGGTGGCCTTAAATCTACATTACCAGTAAGACCATCACCACCAATAAAATAATTAGCAAATTTCTCATCAAAACAAGCCTCAACCAGCTTTTTGGCAAAAGCAGAATCGGGGACATCATTCTCAGGCAAACGCCACAGCTGCTTAATTGCTAAAACATGACCATGAGCAATTTTCTTAATTTCCAAATTAGCTGTACGATCAAAGCAAGATACGGGCTTCATGAAATCAGAACTATTCATCTGGTCTTCAAGCCCAAACTGCGTAGTTCTTAGAGCCTTATAAAAGAAGAACTCCTCTGCCACATAGTTATCAACTGTTAATTTAGAATGTGTAGAAAAAATCGGATTTTTAAAAACGATTTTAAGCTTAGAAGGTATTAAACCATTCGGATCAAGTTCTATTTTTTTAGCTAAAAGCTTATCAGCAGACAGACTCACATAGACCGTTTTATATTTATCCACGGAAGATAATTTAGTTTTAAAAGTCCCATTTAGAGAGGTTTTTAAAACAGCGATAGGGTCTAATTCTTTACTATTAAACTGCTTTAATTCTTTAGAAGAAGCCCAAAAAATCAGAGTTAAACCTTCTGGGATTTCAACACCGCTAACCGCAAGTATCTCACCCTCAATGGAGTAATCTTTATGATTAACTTCCGTAAAAGTTCTTCTTGCGTAAGCCATAATTCGTGACTTAATCGGCAGCTCTAAAACCTCTTTCGTTTCAGCAATAGTCTTGAGATAATGATAAGCATAAGCAAACTCTTGCAGCAAAGCCCCGTCTGGTGAATAAACTTTTAGCTTTAAATCTTCAGAAATAAATTCCGATTCTGGAATCTGTAAAATAAATTCACCACGTTCAGAAACTTCTATGCGGTTTATTACCAGCGAATCATTAGAATTTAAAGTTGTATTAAAGGTATCTTTTATAATTTCAGTGCGAGTTTTTTCAGAACTTAATTCATCTTTATAGCCTGCTATGTCTTTTATATTTTTAATAATATTCAAGCTTATAGGTTCATTTTTTAAAGGATCTGGAATCTCGTTATTACTCAAGAAAGATTTACTATCGCCTCTTCCTTTAAGCTTCGAGCTAACTAAGAAAAGCTCTCTGTCACTTTGAGTAGATTCTAATTTATTTTTCTCATAGGCAAAAGTCAAATAATAAGCTTTAAAATTAGCCTTCTCATCAGCTAACTGTAAGTCTTTTAAAAATCCTTGTATTAATAACATGAAATACTGAGCTAAGAAAAATATTGTATCAACACAATAATCTTTCTGCCTAGAAATTTTTAACATAACAAATAAAAAATCCGATAAAATCTTAATTTAAATCATGGTTACACAAATACAAGTTCCTAAATCTAAGCGCCTCGACTTAATACCACCGTATCTTTTTGCAAGAATAGATGAGAAGAAAGCTATCGCTATTTCTAAGGGCGTAGATATTATTAACATGGGTATAGGCGATCCAGATATGCCTACTTTTTCACCTATAATTGATGCTATGCAGGCAGCGGTCACAGACCCTAAAACGCACGACTATCCTCCTTACACTGGAACATTAGAATATCGTAAGGCTGTCTGTAAATGGACTGCTCAGAAATTTGGAATTCCTGAATTCGACCCTATCTCTGAATGTTTAGGAACCATCGGTTCTAAAGAAGCAATCCATAATATTTTTCTAGCTTATGTCGACCTTGGTGATTATACACTGATCCCCGACCCTGGCTACCCTGTATATAACACTGGGACCATATTTGCAGGAGGTACTCCCTTTAAAATGCCTCTTTTAAAAGAGAATAATTTCCTTCCAGATTTGAAAGCTATTCCTGTGGAAATAGCTAAAAAAGCTAAATTAATGTTTCTAAATTACCCAAATAATCCGACTAGCGCTATAGCTCCAATTGAGTTCTTTGAGGAGGCTGTGGCTTTCTGTAAAGAATATAACATTTTACTTTGTCATGATATGGCTTACTCAGAGATTAACTTTGATAACTATAAAGTACCTTCGATCTTTAACGTAAAAGGTGCTGAAGAAATAGCGATAGAGTTTCACTCCTTCTCTAAAAGCTACAACATGACAGGCTGGCGTGCAGGCTGGGTTCTAGGCTGGGCTCCAGCTGTGCAAGCCCTATCTCAAGCCAAAACTAATATCGATTCAGGCATATTTAAAGCTATACAGAAAGCTTGTTTAACAGCACTTGACATAGAGCAAAAGGTTCTAGATCAACGCAACTCAATCTATGATGGAAGAAGAAAAGCTATCGTAAAAGGATTAAGATCACTGGGTTGTGATATTGAAGCTCCTAAATCTTCTATGTTCGTTTGGGCACCTATTCCTTCTGCTTTTAAATCTTCTGCCGAGTTCTGTGAAAAGCTTTTAGATGACTGCGGCATAGTAGTATCTCCGGGTAACGCCTTCGGTGAATACGGGGAAGGATATTTCAGAATAGCCATGACTACTGATATAGATAGAGTAGAACTGGCATTCTCTAGAATGAAAGAGGCTGGTATTAGTTTCTGAAAACCCGAAATCCGTTTTTGATACCCGCAGATCGTTTACCTAAGCTGCCACAGTGGTTAAGAAACTCATTTCCTAAATATAAATTCGATAAATTAATAAAAAACATGCCTTTAAATGGCATGACCACTGTCTGCGAAGAAGCTAAATGCCCTAATCGTGGTGAATGTATTTCTCGGGGCATCGTCACTGTAATGATTCTAGGTAGTGAATGTACTCGCGCCTGTACTTTTTGTGCTGTGGAAAGAAATACTCCGCGACCTGTAGATCCATTAGAGCCACAGAAAATGCTTGATATGGTAAATTACATGCAAGCTAAATATGTAGTTATTACAGCACCCACTAGAGATGATCTATTTGATGGTGGGGCTAGTCATTTTCGCAAAACAGTAGAGCATATTCGACTTTATAGACCAGACGTAAAACTAGAACTATTAATTCCAGATTTCCAAAACCAGCATTATGCTTTTGATGAGATCATTTCAGCAGAACCAGAGATGATCTGTTTTGATATACAGACCGTAAAAGCACTTTACAAATGGGTTAGACCAGGTTTCTCTTATGATAAAGCCCTAGAGTTATTTTCATATTTCAATAGAGGGATAAAAGCCAAGAAACTAAATATCGGTCTTAAAAGTGGCGTTATGCTTGGCTTAGGTGAAAAACCTAAAGAAATTATCGAGTTAATGAAAGAATTATATTCACATGGTGTCCGCTACATCACGCTAGGACAGTATCTTAAGCCAGCAGAGATGCCACTACCTGTAGTCGAATATATAGAAGAAGATATTTATCAGTATTATCGCAAACGAGGTCAAGAACTAGGTCTCTGGGTGCAAGCTTCACCACTCACTCGCAGCAGCTACATGGCAGACCATCTACATGAAAGTACTTTGTAATATTTTGGCAGTAGTTTCTTTATCATAAAATTAGGACCATGGGAAAGATAAAAAAAACAGAGTTTAAAACCTTTCATAATCCTATGTTCAGAGATCTTTGCTTACTTGAGTTTGCAGAGGAACACTTAAACCCAGATGAATTTATTTTCTTTTTCTACACTTGGGATAAACCCAGTGTCTCTCTTGGACGCTCTCAGCGTAAAAGCCAAGATCTAATCCAAGAGTGCATTCTAAAAGACATCCCAGTAACTATTCGCCCTAGTGGCGGCAAAGCCGTTATTCATGATGGTGATATCTGTTTTACTTTTATCGCAAGGCAAAGTCATAAACACTTCGGTGGAAATCTCCAAGAATCTTACTCTAAAGTCTTAGACTATATTCTTGAAATATTAAACGAATATTTCACACAGAGCCTTGGCTGGGAAGGGAAGATAGAAGCCTCTAAGCATAATAAAGAAAAAGATAATGTTACAGAACATCTACAAAATCGAGCTTCCATGACAAGCGATCAAAATATAGCAAGTACTAGCAAACTAATCAACATTTACAAACAAAACTGTTTCTCTCAGGCACTAGGAAGTGAAGGTATCATTCAACATCAAGGAGGAAATCATAAAGTCTTAGGTTCCGCACAGATGATGTACGCAAGCTGTTTTTTACAGCAAGGCTCAATTTTAATAAACCAAAAAAGTCCCCACAGCAAACTTAGTTTTGATATCCCCTCAATCTCAATGACTGAAGTTTTGAATAGTGGGGGTAACTTAAATCTAGATAGTCTTACAAAGGCTCTAAATGAAAAAACTCAAAATTCATTTAAGGCTCTAAATCAAAAAACTAAGCAGAGCATAAATTGAAATTCAGCTACTCACTCATAATTTACAATAGCTCTATCTGTGAAACATAAATCATCCCATCTACTTCCTTCACATAGGGAGCTATAAGCTCTTTGATCGTGCTAAATTCAGATTCATTACAAATAACCACAACCAGCATATTTCTATCAACTGAGATAAAACCATAATCAAGCGAATCACCTTTATCACCGTGACCTTTAGAAATATCAAAGACAGAATAATTTAGAATATGCTTGCTGATCATTAGGTCAATAAGCTCTCCAAAGAATCTCTGCTGAATAGTAATCTCCACTTTTTTCATAATTAACTCCTTTGATTTTAATTCACTACCCCCAAAGCCTTTCTATCACAGCATAGTAAAGCGGTATCCCCAATGTAACATTTAATGAAAAGGTTAAGCCCAATGACATCGGCAGAAGCAAACTCATATTAGCCTGCGGCACAGCAAGCCGCATAGCAGCTGGAACAGCGATATAAGAAGCACTAGCTACTAGTATCGTTAGCAGTAAAGCATTGCCCACATCTAACCCAATTAATTTAGCAACAGCTATACCCAGTAAAGCCGCTAAAGGAGGATAAGCAAGCGCAAAAGTAGATAAAAAAGCCCCAGATTCCTTTAGAGCACCTAGCTTGCTGCCAGCTATTAATCCCATATCTAGCATATATAAACAAAGCATTCCCTTGAAAATATCTCCAACAAATGGTTTTAGCTCTTGCTCACCAGAAACTCCACAAATATAACCGATAACCATACTACCGATTAAAAGCAAAACTGAACCATTCGTAAATGCTTCATGAAAGACTTTACTCATACGTGTTTGTGAACTTTCATCAGTTTTATTTAAAGCAAATTTCACGATAATTAAACCTGCAATAATAGCTGGTGACTCCATTAGAGCCATGCCAGCCACCATATAACCATCAAAATGAATATGATGGGCTTCCAAAAAAGAAGTCGCTGTAACAAAAGTTACAGCACTAATAGAACCATAGGTAGCAGCGATAGCTCCAGCATTATTAATATCTAATTTTAATCTTAAAATTTTATATAGAAGGAAAGGAATAAAAAAAGAGAAAGCGATACAAGCCAGCATGACCTGAACAATCATGGAGTTAAAACCACTATGGAAAAGCTCTTCACCACCTAATATTCCAATATGAAAAAGTAAATAGAGCGATAAATACTTACCAATCTGCGGAGGGATTTCCAGATCAGACTTTAATAAAACCGCCACCAGACCAAGTGCAAAGAACAAGACTGGCGGATGTATAAAATTATTGATGATACTTTGAATAAAGTCCATATTGTAGTATTATCCTCTTTTTGGATT
>JBJTTW010000132.1:0-1666 GCA_046080385.1 bacterium | reverse complement strand
TATGAAATGGGTCTTTAAACTATTTAGAAATATTCAAGTCGCCTATATCATAGATAATGACAGGCTTTTAAAACAAATTGTCAATCTTAAACCCGCCGCCAAAACTCTTGTCGGTATTCTAAAACTCCATTTGAAACGTTTTTATGATTTGGCACCCCTAGGGTGCGGAATGTGAGATAAATAACGATTCACAAAACTTACTCTCCTGAAGTTTCTGAAACATAATCAGCAACGCGTCTTCGGCTTCTCTGGTGTACGCTCATCTGCATAAGCTACCATGAAAGTCCATATCAAAAAAAATAATTTTAAACACCACCACTATTATCAGGAATCCATAAAGCTTAAGCTCCTGAGGGTCATATCAAATACAATTATTTCACTTTAAGCCTTATAGATAAATCATCTAAAAGGATAATCTGTTCTAACTACACCGCACTTGCAGTGCCGTTTTACCCTAAACATTATTGGCTTGACTCTGTAGATAGTTCTAACTACACCGCACTTGCAGTGCCGTTTTACCCTCTTGCAGATAGAACACAGCGACTAGCAGGTTCTAACTACACCGCACTTGCAGTGCCGTTTTACCCTGACTAGAAAATATAAAAATTTATTTTAGGTTCTAACTACACCGCACTTGCAGTGCCGTTTTACCTTTAGAAAAACTATCATTAAGCCGAGGATTGTTCTAACTACACCGCACTTGCAGTGCCGTTTTACCAAGACGAATGTAAGAGTATAATTCGGCACAGATATAACAAACACGCTAATTTGGTTTAGCAGAACATTTAGATTCTACCATGTCAATAAACCGCTCTAAGTCAGCGAAGCTTGAATCTATGTCCTCACTAGATAGTTTTAGTTTGTTTTGAATATCTGCTTCCATTAGAATAAAATCTGCGATAGCATCATGACAACAGCTATTACGTAAATTACTAATTGTCTGAATACTCTTTAAAACCTTTTCTTTATCAGGGCTGCCCCCTGAATACTTTTCATTTATTCTAATCTTAAGCCAATCTGCATAAGGCTTAAAGCCTGTTTTATCTAAGAATTTTAAATCTGGGAAATAATAATTTAGATCATAAATCTTAGCTTCTAGCTCTAGAATCTTAGTTAAATACTTATCTAACTGAACATAGTATGCATCAAATTTCTCTCTAATTTCATTATAAGTAAACTCCTTAGTTTCATTACTAGCAGCAAGTTTAAGTAAAACATATGCCAGATCTTTAATTCTGTAATGCTCCAATAAAACTAGAAGTGTGTTTAAACTATCTAGTTTTAAATCTAGACTGTCATTTTTAAAAGTAAATTTCATCACTGGCTTTAAAGCATTAAGAGGAAAGTTTTTTTCATCAGTACCTAGAAAGCTAATAGAAACTTTTAAACGCTTATCTTTTTCATCTTTATAGAACACATTTTCAGATTCAGAAGAGTTATAACTAGAAATCTTCTGAATAAGAAAACATATATAATGCTTTACGAACGAATCTAGATAAAAATCCTGTTTAATTAATCTTAACTCTCCTGAGTTCAGATCTGAAGTTAAATTTTTAATAATTTAAGCCCATTGTTAATTAGATTTCAGAGAGAAGTTTATCAAGAGAGATGGAATTTCTGCAAGAAATTCCATCTCTCTTCACTTTATGCCATTAGCATGGCTAGT
>JBJTTW010000131.1:0-8479 GCA_046080385.1 bacterium | reverse complement strand
AATTAACATCGCCTCTATCTTCTGACGCATTGCCTCTGTGATATGGTTATACTTGCTCATTGTTTTAGGTTACTTTTTGTTATTGAAACCTTTATACAATGAGCTTCTTTTTCTTAATTTAACTTCAGACTAGATTCTAGGCAAAAGCTGGCATCAGATGTTCCACTTCCAGATATTGAAAATGGAATTGCACTTAAGGCTGAGAAACCTCGTGTAATAACTAGTGGAGTAACTAATAAACTACCCAAACTAACACCTGATGAAATAACTAATGGAATAGCTGCTGCATAAACTTTTTCTGGATCTTAATTTTTAAAATACTGATTCCATTTGCTATCTACGAGTTCTTTGGTTTCTGTTGACATGGTAATTAGATTTGGCCATTCGCGCTTGAATCCTTCACCTTCCCATTTACGAGTCGCGTCTATGCCGACTTTTGATCCGAAGCCTTGGATTTGTGAAGCATGGTCAAGTATATCTAGGGGACCTTTACTGAAAAGAAAATCTCTTTGTGGATCAGTATTACCTAAGGCATGCATGGCAGCTAGTGAATAATTTTGTACATCAACATCTTCATCAAAAACTACTACATATTTAGTCCAAGCAAGCTGTCCAGTCCCCCAGATGGTATTCATAATTTTAAATGCATGACCTGCATATTTTTTCTTAATACGAATTAATGCACAGTTATGGAAAACTCCTTCCCAAGGGAGACTCATATCTAAAATTTCAGGACAGACTAATTGTAATAACGGCAGGAAGATACGTTCAGTAGCTTTACCTAAATAGCAATCCTCTTGAGGTGGGATTCCGACTATAGTCGTCACATAGATGGGATTTTTTCTGTGAGTAAGAGCTGTGAGGTGAAATTTTGGGTAGAGGTCCGCTAGTGAATAAAAACCAGTATGATCGCCGAAAGGCCCTTCTGTGACAAGGTTCTCGCTTAGGTCGATATAGCCTTCTAGAACTATCTCTGAACTAGCTGGTACTTCTATGTCAATAGTTTTACATTTAACTAGTTCTACTGGTTTGTTACGAATAAAACCAGCTAACAGCATTTCATCTATTCCTGGTGGCAGGGGTGCTGTAGCAGAGTAAGGAATCACGGGATCATTACCTATGGTGATGGCAATCTCCATGCGTTTTCCATGCTTTAGTGTTTTACTGTAATTAGAAGCCCCATCGTGATGCTTGTGCCAGTGCATACCTGTAGTAATGTCATCAAATTTTTGTAAACGATACATACCAACGTTTCTGCCAGCTCCTAATTTATCTGGGTCTTTAGTAAATACTGAAGTGAGGGTAATAAATGGTCCACCATCTTCTGGCCAGCATTTGAGTATAGGAAGTTTATCTAGCAATTTCTGTCCATCTGTGCCTTTCAGCTTATGGGAGTCTTCAGCTAATATCACTACCTCTTGGCAGGCTGCCTTGCTGACTTTTTTGGGGATGATGTGTCTAAGCTCGCCTAATTCTAAGAGTTTATCTATTTTATCTTTTAGTGTGAAAGGTAATTCAGGTTTAATGAGTGAGCGAATGCGCTCGCCAATAGCATCATAGCCATAAGGGTCAGTATCCACACCCAAACCCATTTTTAGGCGTTTATGAGAACCCATAATGTTAATGAGAACTGGAATCTCGTAACCAAGCACATTCTCAAAAAGTAAGGCTTTATTTTCACTGCCTAAGTTTTTAGAGACTCTATCTGTGATTTCAGTTATTTCAAGTTCTGAGGATACTTCAGTCTTAATACGGATTAATTCACCAGCAGCTTCCACTTCGTTTAAATAGTCTCTAAGATCTGAATAAGGAAAAGGCATGTATATTCTTATTATAGAACTCTTGTCTGTGGATTTATTGAAGATGTTGTGAATGGTGGATTATTAGAGAAGACTCTGAATTGATGAACTTTTTAGTTAATTTTGCTAAGATTAGCCTTATGTCAGATTATTCATTCGATCTTTCTAACTCACATGGAGCTTCGGGTTCATCTTTCATAGAGAAAGAAAAAACTTTTGTTGCGAAGGTCTTTAATTGGATGTTTTTAGGTCTTCTTGCTAGTGCCGCAGTAGCCTTCCTTATGTCAAGTAATCCCTTCTTAATGAAGGCTCTTTATTCTAATAATTTAACTTTGATTGTTCTTGGTGTTGGTACTTTAGCTTTGGTTTGGAATCTCAGTGCAAATATACAAAAAATGTCTCCATCAATGGCAGCTATGAATTTCTTTATTTATGCGGCTTTAAATGGAGTACTGCTGAGTTCTATCTTCATTATATATACGGCTCAATCAATTTTTTCTACCTTCTTTATCGCTTCAACTACCTTCGGTATTACAGCGGTTTATGGTGCTACTACTAAAAAGGATCTTACGAAGTTAGGCTCTTATTTAATAATGGGATTAATTGGTCTTTTAATTGCTTCCGTTGTTAATATGTTTTTGAATAGTACTGGGCTTGCTAGTTTGATTAACTATGCAGGCGTTTTACTTTTTGTTGGTTTAACTGCTTATGATATGCAGAAAATTAAAGAGCTTGGGCAGGCCCATGGTTATAATCCGAATTTCGCCATCCTATCAGCCCTGACTCTTTATTTAGATTTTGTTAATCTTTTTATCTATCTATTAAGAATCCTTGGAGATAGAAGAGATAAATAGTTATTTTGCAGCATTTTTGTATATAATGTTAAGGGTATAAAAGTTCCTCCGTGAGGCCCTGTGTCTCATTTTTTTTTTAGTCAGGGCTTATTTCATCTTATGTACAATATTGGAAAAAATTTAGTAGAAGCGGCAGAGCAGCTTGAAGCAGAAAAAAATATACCTAAGCAGACCTTTATTAGGGCTATATGTGATGCTATTGCTGGAGCGTATAAGAAAAAGATGGGTCTGACTAATCAGGATAATATTTTGGTTCAGTACGATGAAGAAGCTGGTGAGATTGGTATATTTGCACCTAAGACTGTAGTGGCTGAACTTACTGATTCAGCAAGGGAGATCTCCCTAAAGGAAGCTCAGGAGTATATTCCAGATGTACTTGAAGGTGAGGTACTTGAGTTAGATGTGACTCCAGAAGATTTTGCTGAATTTGGTAGAATTGCTGCTACGACAGCTAAACAAATTATGACTCAGCGTATTCGTGAGGCAGAGAAGTCTAATCTAAGAGATGAGTTTAAAACTAAGCAGGGTACTACTATGGCTGGTATTATTAAGCGTATAGAGTATACTATTGCAGGTCAGCCAAATGTCGTTGTGGACTTGGGTAGCTTTGATGCTCAGATCCCTCTTAGATATCAGCTTTCAAAAGATACATATAAAGTTGGTTCTAGAATTAGAGTATTCATTCTGGAATATAGAGAAGATAGAAAAGTTCCTGTTATTGTTGCTTCTCATACTCACGAGAATTTAGTTAAAGAGTTGTTTGAAATAGAAGTCCCAGAGATAGAGGATAAAACTGTAGAGATTAAGGCTGTGGCAAGAGAAGCTGGTCAGAGAACTAAAATTGCAGTAGCCTCTGTTAATGATGATGTAGATCCAGTAGGAGCTTGTATCGGTTCTAGAGGTTCTAGAATACAGAATATACTCTCTGAGCTTAAGAATGAGAAAATCGACATAGTTAGATATTCAGAAGACCCTGTTAATTTTATTTCTAGTGCACTGAGCCCTGCTCAGGTGCTTACTGTGGCTTTATTTGATGATGGTAAAGAGAAGAGAGCTGAGGTTACTGTGGCTTCAGATCAGTTAAGTTTAGCTATAGGCAGAGGTGGCCAAAACGTAAGAATGGCTGCTAGGCTCACTGGTTGGAAAATTGATATTAAGGCTCAGGCTGCTGCATCAGAGTTTCAGAATGATAGTCAAGATGAAGAGGAGGTGGAACGAGTTTAATTGCAAGAGAGAAGAGAAACGCTAAGGCTTTGCGTAGCTTGCCGGCTAAAGAAAGATCGTCAAGAGATGTACCGATTTATTCAGCTTCAGCATAGCAAGGATCTAGTTTTTATGCCCAGTCGTTTTCAGTTCGGTAGATCCATATATTTATGTAAATCTCTTGAATGTATAAATAAAATTAAAAGTATCAAGAGATACAGACAGATCTATGAAATGATATTAAATATCAAAGGAGTCTATGACAGCTAAAGACAAAATAAGAATTTACGACCTTGCAAGAGACAGTGTTCCTGCCACTATTACGGACGCACGAATCCAAAAGAAAATACAATCAGAAATTACTAGAAGAATTTTGGAGTGTGCTCCTAAATATGGTTCTTTCCCAAAGACAGCATCTAGTTGTATTGATGGTTCTGCTATACAAAATATTTTAGATGAAGTTAATGTAAGTTCTATTATCAATCAATTCGTTGGAGAAACTTCAAGTAGTGTTCCAGTCTCTGCGGGAGTGCTTCGTAGTTCCTCTCATAGATTTGGGGATAAATCTGCTAAACCAGATGAAGAAGTTGTTCAGAAAAAGAAATTAATCATAGTGCGAAGAATGGCGAGTACAGCAGATCCACTTCCGATAGAGGATAAAGTGCCTGAAGCTTCCTCTGTGAGTGATTCTTATGCTGAAATTAATAAAATGAAGACTGATACTATGGCTTTGGATGTTCCTCCTGCATCTAGTACCTCTTCTTCTCTGGATGATGATTCTGATTTGACGGAAATATCATCTGTAGATCAATTGCTGGCTGAAGATTCTATTACTACTGCTGAATCAGAGGTCTTGAGTGATTTTGTGAATTCTTTATCGGTAAATAATTTACAAAAACCTTCCTTGGATAGAGCAACTAAATCCATAGATGATATTTCTAATGTTAGATCACTTTCTTTGAATCCTTCTGCTAATAGACAAGCTACTCAACAGCAACAGCCTTATAGAGTTGCTGCACCAACTCTTAGGGTGCAAGGCAAAAAAGGTCTAGGTAGAGCGAAGAAAACTACTGTCCAAGATAATAAATTTAATAAAAAACTTAAATCTAAATCTCAAGAACAAGAAGATGAAGTTGTAAAAATATTTAATGTCGCAAATTCAATGACAGTAAGAGAACTTTCTCATAAAATAGAAATTCCTGAAACTCAGATTATTACTTATTTCTTTATGAGAAAGATCATTAAAACTGTTAATGACATTGTTGAGAAAGATTTAATAGTCCAATATTTAGAATCAATAGGTTATCTGGTTAGTACGGATGAAGAAGACACTCTGACTAATGAAGAGCTGATTGATACGCTCAAGGAAGATGAGACAGAGGGTAATTTAATTACTAGACCACCAGTTGTTACAATTATGGGACACGTGGATCACGGTAAAACCACTTTGATTGATTGTTTACGCAATTATAGTCGCAAGATTGTAGATCAAGAGTTTGGTGGTATTACGCAGCATATTAATGCTTATCAAGTTACAGCTGAAGATTATGATGGTAATAAAAGAGTTATTACTTTTATAGACACTCCTGGTCATGAGGCTTTTACTGCAATGAGAAGGCGTGGAGCGAATATTACTGATATCGTAGTCTTGGTAGTGGCAGCTGATGACGGTATTAATACTCAGACTAAAGAATGTATTAAACATATCCGTGAAAGTAAAGTACCTTATTTAGTAGCTATTAATAAAATAGATAAACCAGATGCAAATATTGATAGGGTTTTAGCTCAGTTAGCTGATTATGGCATAGTAACAGAGCAGTATGGCGGACCTATTAGTTGTGCACAAATCAGTGCTCTTAAGAAACTTAATATAGCAGAGCTTTTAGAGAAGATTATACTTGTCGCAGATGCAGAGTTATCTGATGAAATTAGATCGAATCCTAATCGTCCTGCGGTAGGGTCTGTTATAGAAGCAGAGATGTCTCGTCATAAGGGTTCTATGGCGACTATTCTGGTTCAGAATGGGACTCTTAGAATAGGAGATTTTGTTGCGGCTGGATCTGTCTCTGGTAGAGTGAAAGCGATGTTTAATGAGAATAATGAATCTCTAAAAACAGCTGGTCCATCTACGCCTCTTAAATTATTAGGTCTTTCTGGGGTACCTAAAGCTGGTGATCCGATTAAAGTTTATCCAAGTATTCAAGAAGCTAAGCGTGTTTCTGAGATTGAAAGAGAGAAGGAATTAGACGAGAAGAGATTTAAAGGTATATCTTCTTTTGCTTCTGAGATTAAGGAAGGACAAGCTAAAGAAATGAGAATTATCATAAAAGCTGATGTTCAGGGTTCTGCTGAGGCTATCGCTTCTGAACTTAATAAACTTTCTACTGAAGAAGTATTGGTGAAGCCAGTACTGTTTGAATCTGGTTCTATTACAGCTAATGATGTCCAGTTAGCAGAGGCAACTGGAGCTATGTTAGTGGGCTTTCACGTCGGTACTGATTCGCAGACAGCGAAGCTTGCAGAGAAACTAAAAGTTAAGATTAGGTCATATGAGGTTATTTATAAGCTAATAGAGGATGTAGGTAGGGCTGTGCTTGGCTTACATGAACCAGATTTAGAGCAGCGTGATCTAGGTCAGGCTGAGGTTCGTAGAATATTTACTATGGATAAGCGTAATATCGCTGGTTGTTATGTTCTTAATGGCGAAGTTACCAGAAATGAGAAAGCTAGAGTCCTACGTGATGGTGTGCAGATTTATGAAGGTAAGTTAGATTACTTGAAGCGCTTTAAGGATGATGTAAAGTCTGTAAAAGAAGGATTTGAGTGTGGTATTAGCTTTGAGAGATATAATGATCTTCAAGAAGGTGATGTGATTCTTTGCTACACGATCAAAGAAGTAGCGAGGACTGCTTAAACCAGTAACTTGTAATTAAAGATTGGGGTAATAATTGAAGAAAGGATACGAAAGAAGAGAGCGCGTTTCGAAAGCGATACAGAGAGAGGTCGCTAGAATGCTTTGGTCTAATGTAATTAAAGATGATAGATTATCTGTAATGGTTTCTATCATAGATGTGAATATGAGTCCTAGTCTATCTTCTGCCCGGATTTATTTCTCGATTATGGACTCTGATCTAATCGATGATATTGGTGTTCAAGCTGGAGTGAAGGCTGCTTTAGATGCACAGTCTGGTATGATCAGTGGTGAACTTGCAAGGACACTAAATCTTAGATATGCTCCTAGATTGCATTTTATTTATACAAAGTCCTTGAAAGACTCTGTTGAGTTGATTAGCTTAATAGATAAAACTGTAGAGTCTGATGAATCTAATAAATAATGGCTAATTTTGGTTTTTTAAATATACATAAACCAAATGGCATGACTTCGCATGATGTCGTTGCAATTTTAAGAAAAAAACTCAATATCCGTAAAATAGGTCACAGTGGAACTCTAGATCCTTTCGCCGAGGGAGTTTTAGTCATTGCTGTTTCTAGTGCTACTCGTCTAATACGTTTCCTGCCAGAGACTAAGGCTTATGAAGCTATAGTAGATTTAAGTAAAATCACTGATACTGATGATTTAACTGGTGAAACCTTAGAGATTTTTAATCGCAATGCTGATGATCTTGATATTGAAACTATTAAAGTAAGCTTGTCTAAAATGACCGGCGAATTCGAGCAATTACCCCCTTTATATAGTGCTATTAAAATTAATGGTAAAAAGCTTTATGAGATGATGCGTGCAGGGGAGACCCTTTCTTTACATGATGTACAGTCTAGAAAAGTAAAAGTAGATAAAATCACAATCTTAGATTATAAGTATCCACTCTTGCATCTCGCCATCAAATGCCAAGCTGGTTTTTATGTCAGATCTCTTGCGCGTGATTTAGGTGGTCATTTGATAAAATTGATTCGGACTGAGTCTAATGGTCTTAAGATTAGGGGTTCATATAAGCTTGAGGATATTTCAAAAGAGACTTTTTCTGAGTATCTATTAGAACCTAGTTCTGTAATTACTATTCCTCGATTACAGTTTAATAAGAATGATTCGCTTGGCTTACAGCAAGGGAAATTTATTTCCTATAATAATTCTTCTAAAATAGCTTCTAAGCTTATACAATGTATAGGGGAGTCTGGAGAATATTTAGGGGTAGCTGCTTTTTCTGATGCAGATTCGGGAACACTAATTAAACCACAGGTAATAATCTAATGAGTGAAGCTTTAACTAAAATAGGTAGCCTTATTAAAAATAAGAGGACGGAACTGGGTCTCAATGTAAAGGATCTTTCTGAAAAATCACGAGTAGGCTATAGTAATATCGTTAATATTGAAGAAGGTATACGTGATGAACTTCCAGAGGATGCCTGCTTGAATGGTTTTTTGAAAATACTCTTAAAAACACTTAAGTTTGATAATTATGATAAATTGTTGATTGATTATAATTTAGCTAGAGAATCACAAGAGTTTATTAATTTAAGTAATTCTGGTCGGCATATTAAAAAAATTCCAGAAAAGAATAATTTACAGAACAAATTAGATTCCAAGAAGTTAGTTTATTTATTAGTTGCTTTTGTTTTCTTTGTCACTGTTTCTAATTCTTTTTTACAGAATGCTTCTAGAGTAAAG
>JBJTTW010000130.1:0-52405 GCA_046080385.1 bacterium | reverse complement strand
GGAGTATTAAACAGCACATAGTATTTTTTCTTACGAAAAAATACTATGTGTCAATAATCTGTGATAAAAATATTAGTTGTAGTTAAAAAATTCCCTTCTACTTTTCCTAATTATTGGTTTAATTTTTCAGTCCACTTTACTATTCGCTCATAAAATCCTGGTTTACCCTGTCTTAATTTTCCTGCGGTATCAATGACACTTACCATAAGCTCAAGCTGAATCCAGTTAGGTAAACCTAGTATTTCTCTGAGTTCATGAATGTTTTCTGTTTTTTTGATTCTTTGAGTTGGATCGTCGGATTTATTAATTGAAATATCACTTAGCTCTAATCGCAAGCCTTTCGCTGCTGCTTCTTTCAATAAATTATCAAGAAATCTTTTATAGCCAGGTAAAGTATTTTCAATATGAGCGGCAGTCGGAGAAATTTCTGGTAAGTATCTTAAAGGTAGACCTTTTGAAAAAGAATAATCAAATACCAATGACTCTAGAGGAGTCATGATGTGAGTTTTTCTAGGATCGCCCTGGCTTCTCCCATGGAAATTATTGTCGTAGCTCTGAACTTGCTTCAGATAATCCTGAAGTAAAATTATTGCCGAACCAATATTAGCTCTATGAAGAGGAGGATAAGCAGGATTCTCTGTGGTAAGATTGGAAGGCTTAACATCATCTTCTCTCGCACCTAAAGCTAAAGGGTTAATGAAGTATTCTTTACCGTTTGCAGGGACCCTCATAAATAATACAAAGACGTATTATCTAGATTTTGATATTCTATAAAAGCCGATTTTAAAATGGTTGCGGAGGCAAGATTTGAACTTACGACCTTTGGGTTATGAGCCCAACGAGCTACCAGACTGCTCCACTCCGCATAAAGGATTTTAGCAAAGCTGAAGCTCTAATAGCAAATGTTATTTTCATTACATATGGAAAACTGGTCTTTAGTAACTTTATAAACCTCTTTAGTTGTTTCCTTGACGTTAGAAAATACATTTGTAAATATAGCCTTTACCTCTCCCTCTCTAGAAGCAGTGGTGAGTTTTTGGCACTTATAAAGATCAAAGCTGCATTCTTTAGCTAGGCGTTGTTCTTGTTTATATTTTTTTGTAATTTCCATTAAATCTAGGCTGCCGCCGATTTGATAAGTTTTATCCCAAGGTTGATAAATAAGTTCAGTCTTGAGTACGCCGATTTTAGGTTTTATTTTAGCCATTGGAATTTTAATTGTTGAAGATTCGTTATGTGTTTCGAGTGGGGCTAAGTTTGATCTATAGCCTATCTGATAATCTTTAAGTTCACTAATTTCTTCATTTTCGAGACGGATCTTTTCAAAGCTATAGGCTTGAACCTCGAAGATTAGAGTAATTATGAAAACGAATAAGATATTCTTAAGGATCCGCTGAAATATTTTCCTCATTGTTCCTCCTCCGCCTTGAACTTGTTGGTTCAGCTAAACATCCATTAGATGATCCGTTCGCAGTCGACTTTATATTTCGTCAAGAGCAGAATTAGGCTGGATTCGCTCTAAGATCGAAACTTAGTTTTACGGTATCGTTTATTAACTTATCTCCAAGATTACTGAAGAATTTTCCTGATCCATATTTAACATCGAAGTCAGTTCTGTCAAAGATAAAGTTCCCTTTAAAGCTATAGTTAAAACCATCTGTAGTATAGAATCCTGTAATATTAGTATTTTTTTTAGTATTTTTAATGGTTAACTGACCGATTATTTGATATTTCTTATCACTGATTTTTTGAACTTGAGTTGATTTAAATGTCGCTTCTGGATACTTTCTTACATCAAAGAAGTCGGGACTTTTTAAATGCTGTACTATTTTATTTTGTAATTCACCACTGAGATTATCATTGCTAATACTAGTCATATCCATCACTAACTCAGCAGCAGTAAGGTCTCCAGCTGTATTGATGATGACTTTACCTTTCTTGACTTTGATTCCGCCAGTGTGCTCTGCGATTACAGGTGAACCATTGGTGCCGTACCATCTTACTGAGCTGCGATTAGGGTTTAGCTCTAGAGTTTCACCAATAATAGCAGTGGAGGATTTTTTGTCTTTTATTTCTTTGTTTTTTTTCTCTGCAAAAACAGAGCTGTTTAACTGAGTGAAGAACGCTATGCTGATACAGACAGCAAGCTTCACTAAATTAGGTAAAGATTTCTTTAGAGTTTTCATTTTTCTTACAACAATTGAGTATACTATCAATGGACATGTAGATTATATGGGTCAAAGAAAGAAAGTTATTATTATTGGTGGTGGTTTTGGGGGTATTTTTACTGCTCGGAAGCTGGCTAATCATAATATTGATGTTCTACTTATTGATAAACAGAATCATCATCTTTTTCAACCCTTGCTTTATCAGGTGGCAGCTGGAATTCTTTCGCCGGAGAATGTCGCGATACCTCTCAGATTGGTTTTTGCGGATAATAAAAACGTGAAAGTTCGTATGGAAGAGGTTCTTAGCGTAGATAAAATTGCTCAAAAAGTTATAACTAGTGAGAATGAATATTTTTATGATTTTTTAGTAATTGCGACAGGTAGTACTTATAACTTCTTTGGTCATAATGAATGGGCGAACCATGTTTTTACATTGAAAACTTTAGCTGGGGCATTAAAGCTTAAAAATCATATTCAGACTCAGTTTGAGAGAGCTTTAGTCACGAAAGATTCTGCTGAAAAGGAAAGGCTGCTTACTTTTGCGATAGTAGGTGCTGGTCCTACTGGGGTTGAGATGGCTGGGATAATCTCTGAGATAGCGAAGAAATTCACTCAAGAAGAGTCTGCGATTAAATTTCAGGATATCAAAGTTAATTTAATTGAAACGGCAGAAAGGCCCTTAGCGGCTTTTTCTACTTATCTTTCTGATTATTCAGTGCAGGTTATGCATAAGCTTGGCATTCAGGTGAAGCTCAATACCACTGTAGAAGAGATACAGCATAATTATATTAAAACGTCTGAAGGTGAAATCTGCTCTAACACTATTATTTGGGCAGCTGGTGTTCTAGGAGTGGGAGCTGCGAATCTGTTGAATATTTTAAAACCCGCAAGAGGAAATAAGGTAACCGTAAATGAATATTTGAACTTGTTTGATGATGATAAAGTTTTTGTTATTGGTGATACCGCAGAGCTTATGCAAAATGACAGACCTTTACCAGGTTTGGGTTCGGTCGCTAAGCAGCAGGGTATTTATTTAGGCAGAGTCTTGAGGAAAATAATTAGAGGTGAAGATCGCCGAGAAATAAAGCCCTTTAAGTATGAAGATTATGGCATTATGGCGATAATTGGTAAAAGAGCTGCTGTTGCGGAGTTGCCTTTAGTCCATTTGCAGGGTGCCCCAGCATGGATACTGTGGGGACTAGTGCATTTATTATTGTTAATAGGTTTTAGAAATCGTGCTATTGTTCTTTTTGATTGGGTTTGGACTTATTTGGCTGGGAATTATTCTTCGCGTGTAATTAACCAACACTGAATATTCACTCTGTTCAGGTCTCTTCTAGGGCTAAATCACTATCTTTATTTTTTCTTTAGGAATTTTTGCTGACGCTTAATGGCTAATCAAGATGCAATAAGTGCTTTTTGAACCTGGGCTTTTTAAAAAAGTGACTGGCTTGATGGTAAAAGACTTTCAACTATTGGTCAGTCTTGGTGTTTTTAATTCTGCACTAATGAATGATGCTGTTTATAAATTCAAACGCTATGAAGATGCTAGTTTAGAATATACTGGAATTAATAAACGTGAAGGAGAAACCATAGGACTTTACGATACTGTCCTTAGTCACGAAGACTACACGAATACAAAACTATAACTTCTAAAAACAAAAAACCGACAGCAAAGCAATAACCACAACCGAAATAACCGTCAAATAAATAGCAGCCTTGAAACCAAATGCCTGCTTATATACAAAAACAGTAGTCAGATTCACCGAAGGACTAGCTGTCATAAAAGCAAGCACAGCTCCTACAGGCACTCCCATATTGAAAAATTCTTGACTCATTGGAATATCTGCTCCTGCACAAAAATAAAAAGGAAATGCGATCAGTGAAAAAATCCATGGCGATAAATATTTATTAGTTATCGCAGTTTGAAAAGCAGTCAGCGATTCATAATTAAAATGAAGCAAGCTTGCAAAAGCCACAGACAAAAGTATCCACGGTAAAAACTGTTTTATCGCAGCGATAAGATCCTCTCTTATATGTACGAGAACTTCCATCATCCCAAGTTTATGCTCATGGCACTGCTCCAGAACTCCAATTTCTGCATTTTCGTCGTCCTCATGATCCTCATCTCCAATTTCTACGTTCCCATGATGATGATCAGCTGCACAACAGTGTTCTGACACAGACGATCCACTTGGAGCTAATTTCAACGCAATAAAATCTGCAATTTTAGCCTCTCCAAAGAAAATTAAAACGTATGTAACCAGAACAGCAAAAACTATCGCCATTAATAAACGATAGATGCTAATCTCCAAGCCAAAAATTCCATAATTAAGGATTAAAGCTGGGATACTACAAGCATTTCCAGCAAGAAGGAAAGCTAAAATTATTTTCCAGTCAAGCTGCTTACGATACAATCCTAAAGCAAGTGGAATCATTCCACAGGTGCAAATAGGAATTAATGCACCGAGAAAGGCTGAAACTAATATCATCCCCAAAAGACTCAATTGATGGGCATGTAACGAAACTCCAATTTCTGCGTTTTCGTCGTCCTCTTTCCCTATTTTTTCAAAATACCCATCAGGTAAATAAACTTCAAGTAAGGAGGAGCAAATAACTGCAATAAGGAATACAGGCAGTATCTCAAATAATATATGAATAAAATGCTCTATAAACACAAATTAGTGATGTTCGGCATCATGCACAAGATGCTCAGCATGCTGCACTGCGCCACCGATATAAACACAGGTAAGAATAGCAAATAGAAAAGCCTGTAATAATCCAACAAACATTTCAAAACCAAGAACAACTACAGGAATAACTAATGCCACCAAACCAATAAAAGTAGCAAGCAAAGTCTCTCCAGCAACAGTATTTGCAAAAAGTCGCAGGGTAAGAGTAAGCGGACGAATTAAAAGATCCATAAGCTCAATCAGGCACATCAAATTTAAACTTAAACCTTTTTCTTTAGAAAAGTTAATCGGCAAGAACATTTGAATATACTTCCAACCACCGATCATAGCTCCGGCAGTAAAATAAATCAAAACGACCAAAATGGAAATCGCCGCTGGAACATTAATATCAGCACAAGTACTAGCTCCATGCCAAATATGGGCATGTTCTTCACCATGACTTGGCAAAGTAGGCCACCAGTGAAAAAACTTACCTAACTGCCATGGTAGTAAACCAGCATAATAATTTACCAGAATAAAAATAAAAATGCTTCCAATCAAAGGTACAAACTGATCGCCTCGCTTACCAATCTGACCACTAGTTAAAATTCTAAAAAAAGATACAACTGACTCTGCAAGATGCTCTTTCATGCCATATTTTGAAACTTCCTTCTGTAAAGAAGATCCTAGATAAGCTGCTACCGCTAAAACCAAAGCCATAGTACCCCAAGCATAGTAAAGAGTGTCAAGATTGACCTGCTGTCCGAATATTTCACCTGTTATATGTTGAGTCATAATAGTTTAAAGCGATTAAAGAATCCTAAAATATGGAAACTCTGAAATCAGAATAAGATTATAGCAATTAGATATAGCAAATACAAAAAGCCCAGAAAAGTAAGTGTCGCAGCGTGAACACGCTTAAATACTTTCAGGGAGAGCAAAAGAATAAAGGCTGAAAGTAAAGCTAAAACAAAACAAAACATAGTATGCGAATCCAAATTCCATGGAGTCAAACTTACACCTACTGCGCAAGGAATAGCGGACTGAAACACCATAGCCCCAGTGATATTACCCATTGCAAGGCCATCTTTACCAGAACTTGCCCAGAACCAGCTATTCACCTTCTCTGGAAGCTCAGTAGCAATAGGCGCGATAATTAAACTTAAAACGAGTGGACTTACATTCATCATCACAGAAGCTTCTTCGATAGAAATAATAAACCTATGAGCGAAATAAATAATTCCAAGCAATGAAAGCAAGACCTGAGCAATCATCCAGAATAAATTTGCGGGTAAACGGAAACCAGCTACTGCAACACTAGATATATAGAGCGCATCAACTCCCTCCGCATCTTCTTCACTGTGATTATGATTAGAACCCTCTCTCAGAGTAGTCACAAAATACGTTACATAAATCCCTAAGAGCACTATAGTGAAAACTACTTTAGATATAGCATCAGGGAAAAGAGTGGCTAACATAGCTATAGACAGAGCGATTATAAAATATGTCAAATCTTTACTTATGTGGCCATGAGTCGCCCTTAAATTTAAGTCTTGTCTTTTTTTGTAACTTACCAATATAGCCAAGCCCAAAAGAGCCATAGCCAAGGTAGATAGAAGAAAAGGTGCTCCAACAATAGATCCAATAGCTATATCAGTCTTCGGATCACCATGAACCGAGCCCGCTAAAAATATAGCGATAATAGGTAAAAGAGTCTCAGGCAAAGCAGTACCAATGGCCGCAAGTAAACTCCCAACAACTTGCTCACCTAGTTTCAGGCGTACCCCAATATTTTCTACTGCATTAGTGAACCACAAGCAGACAAATAAAATAGCTGCAAGTAGCAGAATGATTTTTCCAACAACAATTATCATATTTAATTACCTTTCTCAGAACCCTCTAACAGAGACTCTTTCTCTAACTCTTCAAAGCACTCGACAGCTACTGGAAAAACTCTTTTCACTAGCTGTATTCCAGCCTTAGCATACTGCTGTATCTCCCACTGAGCTTCTTTCGGAGCTCTAAGGTTATACCAGTGCATAAAATTCCTTAAATTAACAGTGGTAATAAACTCCGTATGCGAGCCCACGGGAAGCACTCCACGAGCCTGCTCCCTACAAACCCCTAGTTCTATCAACTTGTTATATGCTTCTATAGCCATTTTAGCAGCATTATCATATATTTCACCCGCAACAGCCTGATTTAGAGCTTCACTAGCTTTGACACTAGCCTGCTTATTAGTCTCAGCTTGCTCTCTAAATTCATCTGGTCTATAGATAGTATTATCAAATTTGGTATATCTAGCACTAATTTCATTGAAAACCCAGCATCTATGCTTCATCCATTGACGAGCAATATAAATAGGACACTTAACTCTAAAAGTAATTGAATTCTGCTCAAAAGGTGTCCAATGCTCGTGCTTCGCTAAAAATTTTATTAGCTTTTTATCTTTTTCCTCAAACTCGACAGAATACTTATTGTAAGAGACTCTTGCCGAATTCACGATAGATAAATCACCGCCCATCGAGTCCATAAGCTCCATATAGCCAAGTGACCCTAAATCAGCTTTATCCTCAACAATAACAATATTATCTTTTTCAAGAGTATCTGCCATAAACAAACATTCTAACACCTACGTTTTCAATTCATTTCCCGCAAAATAATAAGAAAAAAATTAAACTCATTCAAAGCTCTTGCAGAACCCTGAGCCGCTTGCTAAGATATTAAATCTAGCGTTCCAAGCGACTGAATCACACTCGTTCCCATCCCGAACACGACAGTTAAGGCAGTTTGCGGTGACAATACTCGGCTGGAGACGGCCCGGGAAGATAGCTAAACGCTAGACTTTATTTTTATTAAAAAAGGAAGCAGTGTTGCTTCCTTTTTTTTGTAATTTATACCATTCTAGAACTTGTTCGCTTGATACCATTCTGGAAAATTCTTTTGAGCCCAAGCAGTCCAAAACTAGGACTGCTTGGGACATATAAAAGTCTTTTTTAGATTAAAATGGTATTTTGGTATAATATCCTTAATTTAAACCACTGGCTCTTCAGTTCTCTGGTTATTTTCCAATAAAGCTTTTATAGATAAAGACATTCTACCTTTAAAATCTAGACCTTGAACTAGAACTTTAGTCTTATCTCCAACTTTAAAGAATTCATGGACATCATCCACTCTCTCAAGTGCGATCTGAGAAATATGAACTAAGCCGCTAACACCTGGTATTAATTCAACGATAACGCCAACACCATCCAAGACTTTAACGACTTCACCTTCCCATATTTCGCCCTGCTTAGCGCCTTCAGCATTTACAGTAACGTACTTTTTAGCAAGATTAGCAGCTTCTTCAGATACGCAGTAGACACAGACAGTACCATCATCAGTAATATTAATCTCCGTACCGGTAACTTCCGTAATCCACTTAATATTTTTACCACCAGAGCCGATAACTGCACCGATTTTATCTGGGTCGATCTTAAATGAAACGATTCTTGGTGCATTCGCTCTAAGAATTTTTCTCGGAGCTGCTATCACGGCCGTCATCGCAGATAAAATATGTAATCTACCTTCTCTTGCTTGTTTAATAGCTGTTCTAATGATCTCTAACGATATACCTTTAATCTTGATATCCATCTGCAAAGCGGAGATACCCTTATCATTACCTGCTACTTTAAAGTCCATATCTCCAAGGAAGTCCTCTAATTCATGAATATCAGTAAGAACCACCGTACTAGACTCCTCTTTAATAAGACCCATCGCGATACCAGCTACTGGAGTAGTTACTGGAACACCAGCGTCCATTAAAGCAAGTGAACTTGCGCAGGTAGCTGCCATAGAAGTAGATCCACTGGATTCAAGTACTTCTGAAACCACTCTCATCGCATAAGGGAAATCTTCTCTCTTTGGTAATGAAGGCTGCACTGCTCTTTCAGCAAGAGCACCATGACCTATTTCTCTACGACCTGGACCCCTATTTGGCTTCGCTTCTCCTACAGACCAGCTTGGAAAATTATAGTTATGCATATAGAATTTCTGTGTCTCTGAATCTATACCATCTAGTGATCTCGCTAATTTTTCTGTACCTAAAACCAGTAAAGCCAAAACTTGAGTATTACCTCTTGTGAAAAGACCATCACCATGAACTCCTGGATAAGAACCCACCTCAATATCAAGTGGTCTTATCTCAGTATTTTTTCTTGAATCTGCTCTGACACCAGTTTCTGTAATCTGCTTACGTAAAAGTTTTTTCTCTAATTTCTTCAATTGCGCAGATAGTTCATGCGGGTTATCTAAAAGATATTCATGAAGCTCATCATCTTCTGCCAAGGCGTCTAAAGCTGTATCTACCTTCTCTTGAGCTTTTGCTACCCACTCTCTTCTAGATTCTTTATTAGCATTCTGCATGGACTCAATTAAATCTTTTTTAGCATGCGTTTCAATTATCTCTATCAACTTAGAATTAGGTTCTGGATTAATAAACTCTTCTTTAGTCACACCAACTTCTTGGGCAAATTCCCTAATTACTGCAACTTGTTCTTGAATACGAGCATGAGCATATGCTATAGCATCAACCACTTTATCATCTTCAACAAAATTAGCCCCAGCCTCTACCATCATTACAGAATCCTCTGTACCAGCTACAACTATATCTAAAGCAGAAGCAAGAATCTCTTCCTCAGATGGATTTACAATAAAATTAGCATCTGAATCCAAAGATACTCTGACAGCACCAACTTCACCAGCAACAGGCAAACCAGATAATTCTAAGGCAAAACCAACACCTAACATCGCAAGAGTATCTGGTGGACATAGCTGATCCACAGATAAAGTCATTACGTTTACTTGAACTTCATTTCTATAAGCATCCGGGAAGAGTGGTCTTATCGGTCTATCTATTAAACGAGAGGTAAGGACTGCTTTATCGCTAGCTCTTCCTTCTCTTCTGTTATAGCTACCAGGTATTCTACCTACTGAATAAATTTTTTCTTCAAAATCAACCATTAAAGGAAAGTAATCTAATTCTTTTTTAGCTTTCTCGGATTTAGTTACAGTAACAAGAAGAACAGTATTTCCACACTTGATCTGCACCGCTGCTGTAGCTTGGCGAGCAAGCTTACCAGTCGAGACTTCTATCTCTTTTCCAGCTATAGTAAATTTTTTCTTCTTCTCATTAAACATATATTATTCCTTCTCTCTCTTAATTATCTTTTAATCCTGGGCGTTTAGCGAAACTCCCTTTTTATCTATCTTTGAAAACAGGCATTCACACAAAGCACAACAAATCCAGAAAATAGCAATCAAGAAAAGCTGTGGCTCTATACTAAAGCCTCATTAAATAATAACCTATAAATATCAGAGTAATTAAGGAGATTTTCTAAATTCTAGAAATTAAAGCTAAAACAGAATCATAAATGCAGAAATTAATTACTTACGCAAGTTAAGCTCAGCAATCAATTCACGATATCTCTTAACATCTCTCTTCTCTATGTACGAAAGAAGTCTTTTTCTACGCCCAACAAGCTTCAATAGACCTCTTTTAGTCGAATAATCTTTTTTATTAGTCTTCAGATGCTCTGTTAAACCAATAATTCTTGTTGTTAATAAAGCTACTTGCACGGCATCTCTACCAGTGTCAGTCTCGCTAAGACCGAACTTTACTACAATACTTTTCTTTTCTTCTTTGTTAGACATTATATGGAATTATCCCTATTTTTAAAATAGACGAAGTAATATGATAGCACATGAATATCAATAAATGTTAAGATTTCATATAAGCATTGCAAAAAGCAGATACTAATTTACAAGAGCTACTTAAGAAATATGGTGGAGCAGTACCTCGCTATACCAGCTATCCCACAGCTCCAGAATGGAGAATGCCTTACTCCAAAACAGCCTTTGAAACTGCAATTGAAGCATCAAACCTTGAAGGTAATAATTACTCTTTATATCTTCACTTGCCTTTCTGTGAAAGCCAATGCTATTACTGTGCTTGCAATGTCATAATCAGCAAAAAGCACGAAATCAGCAAATCTTACATAAAACGCATCAAAGAAGAGATTGAGTATATAGGTGAAAGGATCTCACCAGAGCGAAAAGTCATACAAATGGCTTGGGGAGGAGGTACTCCGACTTTTCTCCATCCTGATGAAATAGAGGAAATTTACGAACACCTTCGCAAACACTTTAATCTTTTGAATAAGGTTGATGAGGCTTTCTTTAATCATGAATATTCTATTGAGATAGACCCAAGGGTCACTAGCCAAGAACATTTGAAAACTCTATCTAGATTAGGCTTCAATCGACTTAGCATGGGGATACAGGACTTCAATGAAAAAACCCAAGAAGCTATAAATCGCATTCAGACATATGAATCAGTGGAAAATATACTAAAGATCTCTCGTGAAGCCGACTTTAACAGCGTTAATTTCGACTTAATCTATGGCTTACCCCATCAGGACCTTACGACTTTTAAGAAGACTGTTGAACAAGTCATTAAATTATCACCCGAAAGAATTGCACTTTTCAATTACGCACACATACCCGAGTTCTTCCCTTTTCAGAAAAAATATATTAACGAAGATACTTTACCAAACCAGAAAACCAAGCTGGATATATTCGAGCTCGCAGTAAAATCCTTTACAGCCGAAGGTTACCAGCCGATAGGGCTAGACCACTTTGCAAGACCCGATGATGAATTATGTAAGGCTCACAAGAATAAAAAGCTTTATCGTAATTTTCAGGGTTACACCACTCATGATGGCTGTGATTTATTTGGGATTGGACTAACTGCAATATCATCTATACAAGGGACTTACAAGCAGAATAAAAAAAAATTGAGCGAATATTATAACGAGGAAGATCCTTTTGCCGCAGAGAAATTTTTCATCTCTGACGCTAAGGACACTGAGCGCAAGCAGATCATCAAAGAAATAATGTGTCATTTTTATACTGAACTTAATTATGATGATTATAAGGAAGAATACTCCCTACTAGAATCCTTCGTCCAAGATGGTTTAATAGAGCTTAATCTAATTAATACTAACAACGCAGAAATTGGAGTTTCGCTACACTCCCATAATAAAGACCTTAATAATGGAAGATTTTCCATTTCAGTAACCGAACTCGGACGTTTATTTGTGCGTAATATCGCAAGCATGTTTGACCATTACCTGAAACAAAAAAATGCTCATAAACTTTTCTCTAAGTCACTTTAAGGTAAGCTTAAATCTTTGCTGTGGCTTTGGCTTCAGAATTAATAGAATTATCAGGAAACCTCTCAATAGTCGCTCCAAGCGATCTAAATTTAGCTTCTAATTCCTCATAACCTCTATCTAGGTGTATAAGCCCCCTAACTTCACTAGTACCTTCAGCAGCAAGAGCTGCCACAACAAGTGCAGCGGTAGCTCTCAGGTCACGGCCCTCTACTTGAGTAGCTTTTAATTTATCAACACCAGTAATTACAGCGACTTCACCGTTAACATCAGCTTTAGAACCCATTTTTTGTAATTCTTCGATGTGCTGAAATCTTGAATTATAAATATTTTCCACTACAGTACTCGTACCATCACATAAGGCTAACAACACCGAGAAAATCGGCTGAATATCGGTAGAAAAACCAGGGTACCACATGGTTTTCACATCAGTTGCTTTTAGAATTCTGTTCTCAGCAGATACTTCTATATCCACGAGTCCTTCTATCTCTGATTTAAAAATAGTTATATCAACTCCGATATCCTCAAGCTTACTTAATAGTGCCTGCAAATCTTCTTCAACAACAGAATTAGCCCTAACTCGACCTTTCGTCATCGCACCTGCAACAAGATAAGTTGCCGCCTCTATTCTATCAGGTAAACATCTAAAATCTGAACTGTGTAAATCAGCAGCAGCAACCCCTTTTATATGAACATTACTAGTACCAGCACCAGTTATTTTACAGCCAAGGGAGTTTAAAAATTTAGCGAGATCTACTATCTCTGGATCTCTAGCTGCATTTTCTATGATAGTCTCGCCCTCTGCCATAACCGCAGCTATCATGATATTCTCTGTAGCACCATTACTAGGAAGATCTAAATAAATCTTAGTACCAACAAGCTTATCAGCACTAGCAAAAACATAGCCATGCTCTTCTGTAATCTTCACACCTAGAGCTTTTAATCCTTTAAGGTGTAAATCTACTTTTCTGGCACCTAGGTCACAACCACCAGGTAATGCTACTTGAGCATTTTTAAATCTTGCAACTAAAGCACCTAAGCAGACAAAGCTCGCTCTAAGTTTACGAGCTAACTCTATTGGAACCATTTCACTCGACAGACTCGTGCTATCTATTTCAAGCACCTTATCTTTAAAGCTGATCTCTGCACCAAGCAGTGTCAAAATATCTATCATCGAATAAACATCAGAAAGCTCTGGAACATTAGATAATCTAACTTTTCCTTTCGGTAAAATTAAAGCTGCGGCCATTTGTTTCAGTACGGCATTTTTTGCACCAGAGACTAAAACCTCACCATGGAGAGCATTTGAACCTTTAATTTTTAATTTTTCTTGAGGCAATCGTATTTCCTTTTAAAGTTGAAGCGGCCAACTATCACATAATAGCCTAAATCCCTAGATTTGGGGGGGAGCTAATTAACATAAATTAGCCTAAAATGTTGATTTTTTTATTATTTTCAATGACGAAAACGCAGAAATTGGGTTTGGAGTTTCGCTACACGCCGATCTTGTAAAAATTCAAGCCTTCTATAAGCCTGCTAACCTCTGCTTTAACAAAACTCTCGATTTCTGCATCCAAGGCAAGACTATTCGTTGCCATTGTTTTAATAAACTTAGCAATAAGGACACCTAAATCTTTAAAGTCTTGTTCCTTAAATCCTCTCCTAGTCATAGCTGGTGTGCCAACTCTAATACCACTGGTCACGAAAGGGCTCTGAGGGTCTTTGGGTATGCCATTTTTATTAACTGTAATTTTATACTGATCTAAAAGATTAGCTAAATCTTTACCAGTAATACCAAACTTAACTAGACTAATAAGAATTAAGTGATTATCACTGCCACCACTCACTATTTCTATCCCTTCTTGAACTAAAGTATCTGCTAAAACTTTTGCATTTTTTATTACTTGAGCTTGATACTCCTTAAACTCTTGAGTCAGAGCTTCTCCGAAGCAAACGGCTTTAGCTGCAACTATATGCATTAATGGACCACCTTGGGAGCCGGGGAAAATAGCAGAATCTATTTTTTTAAAAAGGTCTTCATTGTTGGATAAAATTATGCCGCCTCTTGGACCGCCCAAGGTTTTATGAGTAGTAGAAGTTACTACATCTGCGTATGGTAAAGGATTAGGATGTAAACCAGCAGCCACCAAACCTGCTATGTGAGCCATATCTACAAGAAGATAAGCGCCTACACTATCAGCTATTTCACGAAATCTTTTAAAATCAATGATTCGAGGATAGGCAGAGGCTCCAGCGATAATCAGCTGTGGTTTTTCTTGCTTAGCGATTCTTTCAACGGCATCGTAGTCTAGGAAACCATTATCATCAACACCGTACTCAAAAGCCTGATAAAATTTGCCAGAGAAATTTACAGAAGTACCATGAGTAAGATGCCCACCTTCTTTAAGACTCATGCCAAGAATCTTATCCCCTGGTTTTAGCATTGCCATGAAAGCAGCAGTATTAGCATTCGCTCCAGAATGAGCTTGTACATTAGCATACTTAGCAGAGAAGAGTTTTTTAGCTCTTTCAATCGCAAGGCTTTCCACATCATCACAGTTTTCACAACCGTTATAATACCTTTTACCTGGATAGCCTTCAGCATATTTATTGGTAAAGCAAGAAGCTGCAGCCTGTATAACAGCTTGGCTTGTAAAATTCTCACTAGCGATAAGCTCAATATTTTGAGACTGTCTTTCTAATTCTTTTTGAATAAATCTGTAAACCTCTTGATCTGAAGCTTGCAAATCATTATTTAAATCAAAGAACACCATTAAAAGTATTCTAGCAAATTTGATTTTATTACGATTTTCTTGGGCTAAAGAAGTAAACTTATTTTATTTTTTAACTATTACTGTAGCCTCAACTCAATGATTGAGTTAATTTAATCGAGATACGTCAAATATATAAATCATACAAATTAAATTAAACAATTGAGTTCCAGTTATCGTGGAGAAAAAAATGCAAAATACCAACCCTACCAGTACTAGTAAAAGAGCTTTAGATACCATTAAACTTATAGGCTCTCAAATTATTGAAATTCGAGAAATTTTGAATAAACAGGTAGACACCATTCAAATGCTTGAGCTGGAAATAAAAAAATTAAAAAGTCTTGGCAGAGACAATGAGCAAAATATTAAAATTTTACAAATTGACCAAAGAGATATAGTTAAACAACTAAGAAAAGTTCGCGAAGGCTCTCATCAAATGGAGCAAGTAGTTAATTCAGTAGAGATGACACACGAAGACGCTACCGATATGCTGTTTGGCAAAAAACTAGACTTAGGCGATGAAGGAAAACTCTCTCGTGGTCACGTAGATGAGCTTTTAAGCTATGACGAAAAAGATGTCGCAGAAAGATTTTATCCTAACTATAAAAACAGTAAAGTTGTCGAAAAACATGAACGGAATCAACCACAATCAAACTCAATCAAGCAAAAAATAAATAAGAAAGAAATGTCTCAAAGAGTGGATTCTCGCTTAGAGATGTTAGAAAAAGAAGCACTAGAAAGGAAGAAATCAGAACGTTTTTCTTTTGACCGAATCCCAAGATTATTAAACTTAGATTAAGGATCCGCTCCCCGAGCTAAAAGACATTAGGAATTATGAAATAAAAAAGAGGGCTTTATAAGCCCTCTTTTTTATTTCCCCCTATTTAAGCTTTCAAAAATTACTTTTGAGTTGCAGCAGCTGGAGCTTTAGCAGCTGGAGCAGCTGTATTAGCTTTAGCAGCTGGAGCTTTTTCTGCTTTTTCTGTTTTTTCAGTTTTAGCAGCAGCTGGTTTTTGCTCAGTTTTAGCAGCTGTGTTAGCGTTAGCAGATAGAGTAGCTACAAGAAGTAAAGCAAATAATGCAGACATTTTTTTCATTTGATATTTTCCTTTTACTAAGGTTCGTTAATTAATAAACCTTGTAACTCTACATCATAGAAAAAAAAACTTCACGAAGAAGCCCAGAAAGATTAAATATTCCTTAAATTTATTTTAAAGCTACAATTCTTTTTTGGATAGGACCATGGCTCAAAGTGAATTTAATTTATTTTCCATAATCACCTTGCTTGGAGGTGCTTCTTTGCTGCTCTTTGGTTTAGATTTAATATGCTTGAATTTGAAAAGCTTGGCTGGACCTATTTTCAAGACAATAGTTGAAAAAGCTACTAAAACTACTTTCCACGGAGTTTTCTTAGGAACTGCTCTTACAGGTTTAGTACAAAGTAGTACTGCTGTAACATCAATCCTAGTCTCACTTGTTCAAGCAAATATCGTAAGCTTCGAAAGAACTATAGGCGTAATGCTAGGGGCCAATATCGGAACTACTGTTACAGCGCATATCATGGCATTTAATATCATCAAATGGTCTTTAGCAGTAGTCTGCATCGGTTTCTTAATACAAGTTACCGCAACTAAAGATAAAGTCCTTTACATAGGTAATTCAATTCTAGGATCTGGCATTATGCTTTTTGGCTTACAACTTATGTCTGAGTCAATGAAACCATTACAGCATTCTCAAATATTCTTAGATATGATGCAAAATTTCCAAGATCCTCTTATCGGAATACTGGTAGGGACTCTCTTTACGGCACTAATTCATTCAAGCAGTGGTGCTTTAGGTGTAATGATAGGTCTAGCCCTGCAAGGATTAATTACCCCAATGGCAGTAATACCTTTAATGTTGGGAGCTAATATTGGTACTTGTTTCACGGCTGTTATCGTTTCCCTTAACACATCATTCCAAGCTCGCAGAGTAGCTGCTTCTCACATACTATTCAATATTTTAGGTGTCTTACCTTTCATATTCTTCATTCCAGAATTTACTAATTTTGTACAAGAATTTACTCCCCAAGATAACGTCCCTCAATTCATAGCTAATGCTCAAACAATCTTTAATATCATTACAGTATTAATTGCAATTCCTTTTGTAAAGCAGCTTGCTTGGCTTTCTTGCTTATGCGTACCGGACTCTAACCACGGAAAGTTTCAAAAATATAGCATTCCCAAAATAGACAAATTTTCTAAAGACATCGATGTCGCTCTAGCTGAATCGCGAGATGCCTTGAGATCAATGCGAAACATAATCAGGGAAATGCTTTTAGTCGCAGGGAAATATTTTGTCAAAAGACAAAGCCTTGATGAAAAAAAAATTAGAAAATTAATAGAAGATCATCAAGATTTGCGCTTAGGCTTAGTTAAATTTTTACGTCAATTAAAATCTTCTCACCGTAAGACTTTCACCGTAGATGAAGTCACTGAACTTTTAGATATCCTTTTAATCATCAATGAATGCGAGCAAGTGGTCCATACCCTTAAAGTTGGACTTGATCATATGGACGGGAAAATTCCAGACTTCGATGATGGATTTAACGATTTAGATAAATATTTAGTTAAAACTATAAGATCATTTAACGCTTCACTGAGTTCATTTATCAAAGATACACCGAATCAAGCAGAATCAGTAGCAGCTCAGCTGCAAGCCTCGGCTTCTTTCTATGAAACATTTAGAATGCGTGCTATTGAGGATATCTGTAAAATAAACGAACACGAGAGAGATAGATTAAATCTTGAGGTCCTCGATACTTTAAAATCTATTAACGCTATTTCTGAAAGAATTTGCGAAATCAGTATGAGTACAAGGGCTTACGTCAAATAAAACTCAAGTAAAACTATAAATAATTTCATTGTACCCAATCGTATTTATTCTGTGTTACAATTTATTTTCATGAAAGTTCTGCAAAAAGAAAATAAAATAAATGTGCCAGAACAACCATCTAATAATGTGATAGGGGCTGCACCGCAGAACTATCTTTGTTGTTGATGATAAACATAATTCCTTTAATAAAACTAACGATACAGCATCACCATTAGAACAAATAGACTCTGAATTAAATCGGGCTAAAAGTTCACTCCTAGCTCAACTTGACACACATGCAGCAGCTTCCCACTCATTTGATGGAATGGAGGGGGTTTCAATAACTAATTCCAAAGATTCTAATTTTATTCGCGATACACTACCCGTAATTGGCTACGCCACCGCTTCGCTAGGTCACTTAGTGGCTGGAATTGGAGGTCTCTCCGAAGCTGTTCCTAAACCGCTTACTGACTTATTGGATAAATACATACTTGGCTTCTCAAAATTAGTTAACGTCGCAAATTACACCCACAAAGGGATAGAAGCCGTAGCTGGCAAACGTGCTTGGGAAGGTTTATCTAGACTAGCTTACTCAGCAGTAGTACCATTTATGCCACTAGAATCTGTCTTCACCGCATCTGGCATTAGCAGTGGTCCTACTATGTTCGAGCAGGCTCAGAGACATAAAATTAAATTCCCTAATGCGACAAAAGAAAATCCCCAGGGAATACCAGCTTCAGCTCTAGAAGACTTAAAAGAAAACGGTAAAGCCTTTTTAACTATGTGCAAGGAGACCTTCGGCAATTTATTTGGGGCTGATAGAAAGGTTTTCATTCATCCCGACAAAGAAGAGGGTCATACAATGTTTCTGTGTGCTTGGGGAAATTTTCTCGGTGCTATAGGCGGAATGCTAGCGGGTTCTAATCATCATAGTCCTCTAGGAAAGGCTTCTTCAATAATACGTAACCTAGGAGGAATAGGCTGCGACTGGGCTAAATTTATTCATCCAGATATTAATAATAAGTTATCAGCAGGTTTCTATGGAATCGTTTCTATCTGTGATGTAGCTAAGTCATTCACGCCAAAGCATGTCTCACACATACTTTCACATTTCAGCATGGCTATGAATAATTTTGCTAATTATTATTACGTGAACACGACTAAAGCTACTACCGATAAGACTTTTAAAGATTATGCTGCGGTTGCAGCATAATGCAGGGAATTCAAGTTATCATTGATTTTATGGATTTGTTTGAGCTGGTCAGAAATAAAAGAAGCGACATCCTGAATCTTGCTCACAAATATGGAGCGAATAATGTTCGCATATTTGGTTCTGTTGCAAGAGGTACTAGTAATGATCAAAGTGATATAGATTTTTTAGTTGATTTTAATGCAGATGCCAGCTTACTTGACTGGAGTGGCTTTTGGCTTGATCTTTCAGATCTTTTAGAGCGAGATGTTGATGTAGCAACTGAGAAGTCTTTAAAAGCAAGATATAGAGAGAAGGTGCTTGCGGAGGCTTTACCATTGTGAGGGATGACAGGGAGAGGCTGCTAGATATTCTTGACTCAATATCATTGATTGAGAAGTATTTGTTATTAAATAAAGATCTTTATCATTTGAATGAAATGGAGTTGATGGGCATTGTTCGCTGTATTGAGATTATTGGTGAAGCTTCTAGGTGTTTATCTGAAGATTGTAAAAATAAATATAATCAAGTTCCTTGGCGCCAAATCAGTAATATGAGAAATATTCTTGTGCATCAATATTTTGAAATTGACACCGATAGAGTTGAATCAGTGATTAAGAAAAATATTCCAGAGCTAAAAGTCTCAGTAGAAGAGATTTTAAAGCAGTTGTGATTTTTAAGTATTAGAAAAGATTATATCTTTTAATGCTTCGTAACCCTTTCTTTCATAATTTTTATTAACAAATAGCGGAGACTTAACCCGCAGAATCAATACCCAAAGAACCTTGCCCTATTAGATTTTAATAGAATTGAACGGTGCTTAGCTTTGGCTAATTAGCATTTGTTAGAATTAATATATCTTGTAATATGCACAGCGAAAAACTTTCAGGTCAAGAATTTAGAAGAAGGCAACAGCAAGGTTTAGGTAAGCCAATAATTCAAGCAGATTTTAAAGGTAAAAAAATTGTTGCTATTAATAATAGGGTCTTAGCTGGAGATTGGAAAACCTTTCATGATTTCTTGCTTGATTTTTTCAGAGTCACTATAAAACAATCTTGGGGTGAAAGAGTTTTCAGCTTAGAGCCCAAAGATACTCACCCCATAATTTTGTTCTACAAGAAATTAACAAAAAAACTGAATAAAAGACAAAAGAGTAGTATTAAAAGCTTTAAGGACTCTACACAAATTCACTCAGAAGATAGCAATGGTGAGATACAATGCTTTTTAAATTTTGCTTATAGCCTTTATGAAATTTCCCACAACAATGAACTAAGTAAAAAATTCTTAAAACGTTTAATGCGTCACGATCAATTTTGGGGTGCTTATTATGAAGCTTATGTAGCTTGCATACTTCTTAGAGCAGGCTTCTCAATTGAATTTGAAGATGAATCAGATAGCTCAAGCACTCATGGCGAATTAATTGCGATTGATCCAGCAACAGGAGTAAAATATTGGGTAGAAGCAAAATTTAAAATTTCAAAGGAGTTACAAGGTAAATCTGGTGATGATAAAGGAAATTTTAAGCAGGCTAAAACCAAGATATATAAAGCTTTAAGAAAAGATACTTCGTTGGACAGAATAATTTTTATTGAACTTTGCACCCCAAATTTGCCAAGTATTAATGGTAATCCTTGGTGGTATTCAGAATTAGAATCCACAATGAGAGAATTCGAGCTTGAGGATGTTGATGGGAAACCAGCTCCTGAAGCTTTTTTTGTTTTCACAAGCCAAGACTTATTTTGTAATTTAAGTAGTTCTAAATTTAATACTTTCATATATGTTGATGGATTTAAGAAATCTGATTATGGTCATAAAGCACAATTTAAAAATATAGATGAAGCCTTGCACGCCAGAAAAAAATACAATTATATGCATAGAATTATAGATACTTTTAGAGACTTTCAAATACCTGCAACTTTTGATGGTGAGATACCAGAGTTTGCATTTAATAGCAGTTTAAATAAAAACAGGTTATTAATTGGTAAAGAATTTTTAATACCTGGCAACAATGGTAAGGAAATTGTTGGTGTGTTAAAACAAGCTATGGTCTTACCAGGCGATACAAACTCATGTACGTGTATGTTTGATACAGAGGAGGGTTCATCAATCGTAAAAATTCCATTGTCAGATGAGGAAATCAGAGCTTATAAAAGCTATCCAGATACATTCTTTGGAAAGTATGAAAAGGCTGATAAAACGGCAAATTCACCACTAGAATTCTATGATTTTATTTATAACTCTTATAAGGACACCCCGAAAGAGACATTGTTAGAACTTATGCATGGTTCAAATGAGCCGACATTAAAAGACAAATCTCAAAAAGAATTAGCTGAATTGTATGCTAAGGGAATTACCTCTTCAAGCTTACCCCGTCTTTTCAATCAAGCCAAATTTTAAAAGAAGTTTTAAATCTCTGTTTAACGTATTTCATTTTGCTGGTTGTTCAGCCCTAGAGACATAACCGAAATCATATCATTCAAAATCCAAGAATCGTATCATTTTGATACGATTCTCAGTATCTTTACGATTCGACTCCCGTAGTTAAAGCTATTTTAATTTATTAAAAAATGGCGGAGACGAAGATCTGTAAAAGCGCCAGCTTTTACAATGAAAAAATCAACCCTAAGGGTTCAAGTCCCGTAGTTAAAGCTATTTTAATTTATTAAAAAATGGCGGAGACGAAGGGACTTGAACCCTCGACCCCCTGCGTGACAGACAGGTGCTCTAACCAACTGAGCTACGCCTCCGCGAGTCGACTTTTTAAAGAGAGATCACCTCTTGTGCATCCAATGCGTTTAAAAATCCTAGCATAAAAAATCTAAATTCGTGCCAAGATTAAACTAGCTTGCGAATCAATTTCACAAATAATTTAAGATTCCTCTCTTTGCTTCTATTATTACAGGGCTTATCTTTCACTAATATAAATGCTCAGCCCATTGGAGCCTTAGATTCTGCCTCAAAATTGACTGAGAACGAAGCTTATCTGCAAGGATCTTCTGTATTAAAAGGCTATGCCTCCGTTGAAGAGGAGTTCAAGCTCGAAGATGAAACCCTACATTTAATTAGTATTGAGAGCTTTGATCCACGTTTAATTTTAAATGGTGATAGTTTAATTTTCAAAATTACGCCAGAAGTAGGAAAGATTTTTACAATACCAGCAAACAGCTACCTAAAAGCTTCAGTAGAAGGTGACTCTCTTGATAATAAAAATTTTCTTTTTAGAATTACGGAACTCATTTCTGAAAATGGTTCTAGCACGGCAGCTTCAGGGCTTTTTAGAATAGACACTAAAGAGCAAGATAAAAGCTTAGAAGATAAAGTCAGTGAAGATGCTTTCCTCAGAAGCAGTTCCAATGTAGTTCTTAGCGGCTTAAGTGGTACTTTAAAAACTTTAAAATATGGTGGCTTACCATTAGTTATGCTCACTAATGGTTTTTCAGTAGTAGCTGGAGCTGGTCTCGGAGCTGTTTCCGGGATAGTAAACTCTTTTGTAGCTGCTCCACAGCCATTTTATTCGGAGCCTAGTGATTCACAGCTTAAGGTGAAATTTATTGAACCAGTAAAACATGAGGATTATGAGGCGGGCGAAAACGCAGAAATTAGAGTTTCGCTACACGCCCCTTTTGGAGGATCGACTGCTTCAGTGGTTGAACCAGTACTTGCCAGTGATATTAATCTTGAAATTAAGATTACTCAGTCAAAGAAATTTTATTCTTATAATTTTGGGGATTCAATATTTTTAGAATTAGAAATAGAAAATGCTTCTGAGAAAGACTTCGATTTACAAGATTTCATTTTAGTGAATAGAACTAACTCTCAAGAATTCTTACCAAATCCATTTTTGTTGAATTTTAATTCCAAAGACCTGTCTAAGATTAACACTGATACAAAGTGTACCCTAAAACTCTGTTATTCACTCGGCAAATTTTCTAATTTAGATAATTTCAATTTAAGAATTTCAGATCCTATAACCGCAAAGTATTTATACTATGTACCAATACAGATTTAATGCTATTTCCAGCATTTTCAGTGATTGATTAAAGAGGCTGAAGCATATCAAAATTTTTTTAATAATTTAGTTTTAAGGTTTTAGAAACCTGCTTATAAAGTGTTAGAATAACTCTAGTTTATGTACACACCTACTGATTTCAAAAATGGCTTAACCCTAGAATGGAAGGGAAATTTATACCAAGTCGTCGAGTTTCTCCACGTCAAACCTGGTAAGGGAGCAGCTTTCGTTAGAACTAAATTTAGAAATTTAACGACTAAGAAAATTTTAGAAGAATCTTTTAGAATGAATGAGCAGTTTAAACCAGCTCACGTAGAAAGAAAAGAAATGCAGTACCTTTACCAGAGTGGTGATAACTATGCTTTTATGGATATGAAATCCTATGAACAAGTTGAGCTGTCTAAAAATGATTTAGGTGATAACGTTACAGATTTCTTGAAAGAAGAAATGGTCTGCTCGATTATGTCTTGTGATGGAAAAGTCTTAAGTGCAGAATTGCCTAATTCTATTGAGCTAGTCGTCCAAGATACAGCACCGAATGAAAAAGGAAATACTTCATCTGGCGGCTCTAAACCAGCAGTCCTTGAAACTGGGGCTACTATTGATATACCTTTCTTTGTTAATATCGGGGATAAAATTCGCTTAAATCCTCAGACTAGAGAATATCAAGATAGGGTCAAAGCATAATGAAAACTATTGAGAAGGCAGAAAAAAATATGAGTAATATAGAAGTTCCTTTAGCCGCTATAAATCAGCTAGCTGAGATTCTTAAAAATCAAGAATTAACTGAGATAGAGCTTGAGTTTGAAGGACAGTACCGCATTAAGGTAAAAAAAGAAATTACTGGAACTGTGTTTAACAGTGTATCTGCACCAGCAGTGCACTCCAGCGCAAGTACTGTTTCTGAAACCGTTTCTGCAAAAGCTGCTGCACCCAACAAAAACCTTTTTGAAGTAAAATCACCAATGGTTGGTACCTACTATGCATCTCCATCTCCCGATGCTGATGCCTTTATAAAAGTCGGAGATAGAGTTAAGAAGGGTGATACCCTCTGTATTATCGAAGCTATGAAACTGATGAATGAGCTTCCTTCCGAAGTTTCAGGCGTAGTGAAGGAGATTTCAGTCGATAATGCCCAGGCTATATCTTTTGGTGAAGTAATTATTAAAATCGAAAAAGATGCCTAAACAGGTTTTTTCTTTAACTTCTTTCTTAAATCAGTTAAATCTACCATCTAATAAGCTTTTAGAGCAGGCTTTGACTCATAAATCCTGTTCCAAAGATGATCCCAGCATTCTAAATAATGAAAGATTAGAATTTCTCGGTGATGCCGTCTTAAAACTAGTCTTCAGTGAATACCTATCTAATAATTTTCCAGACGAGGATGAAGGAAATTTATCTAAATTCAGAGCAAGATTAATTTCTGATGATTTACTAGCAGAGCTTGCCTTAGAAATGGGCTTAGAAAAACTTTTACGAATAGGCAGAATGCTCAAGGGACAGAAAACTTTACCTAAGTCTATTTATGGAAATGCCTTAGAAGCTTTAATCGCTGTTATTTATAAAGAATCTGGCTATGATAAAGCTCGTGAATTTATTCTAAGTGCATGGGATGCCCATATCAAAAGAGCTATAACCGAATCCATCGCTCATAACTATAAAGCTCTATTAATAGAAAAAATTCAAGCTAAATACTCTAAAGCACCAGTCTTTGAAACAGTTAACACTAGCGGAGATGCTCATGAAAGAAGTTTTGAAATAGCTGTGCTCTTTAATGGAGAAGAACTCAGTAGAGGCTCTGGTAAATCTAAAAAAGAAGCTGGACAAAACGCTGCCAAAGCTGCTTTAGACAGGTTATCATTTTAAGTCATGCCCGACTATGCTAACGCCGATAGAGTAAAAATTCTCTCGGAAGCTCTGCCCTATATTCAAAAATTTCACTCCAAGATATTCGTCATTAAATATGGTGGTTCAGCTTTAACTAATTCAGATATAGAGAAGAGTACCATAAAGGATTTGGTGCTTTTAAATAGTGTTGGCATCAAGGTAGTACTAACTCATGGTGGCGGCCCTGAAATTAATCAAATGCTCACTAAAATAGGTAAAGAAATCAAATTTGAAAATGGACTCAGGCACACTGATTCAGAGACTATGGAGATAGTCGAAATGGTTTTACATGGCAAGATACAGAGGCGTATAGTAAGTTCTATTAATTGCGCGGGAGCAAGAGCCATAGGACTTTCTGGCCGCGATGGCAGGATTATGGTAGCTGAAAGGGATTCACGTATCGCTGAAGGTAACATGGTAGGTGAGATAAAAACCACTAATCTTGCACTCATTCATGAAGTTTTTAAATTAGGCTTAATTCCAGTCATCAGCTCTATTGCACCCAATGAAGCTGGTGAAGCTTTTAATATCAATGCTGATACTATGGCCGCAGAACTTGCAATAGGACTTCAAGCCGATAAATTAATTCTTATGACAGACATAAAGGGCATACTTGCAGATAAAAATGATCCCGATTCTTTAATAAAAGAAATGAATCTAGAAATGGCTAAGGGATTAGAGTCTAAGGGCATTATTCAAGGTGGCATGATCCCTAAAACTGACTGCTGTATCAAGGCTATAGAGCATGGAGTTAAGGAAGCTATTATTCTTAATGGGTTAAAAGAGCATAGCCTACTATTAGAAACCTTTACTAATGAGGGAGCTGGGACCTTGATTAAAAATTGACCTATCTTAACTCAAAAACCAAAGCTTTAACTTCTTTTATATAATCCTGTGCAAAATCTATGCGCCCGTGCATGTCTCTATTAGCAGAACTAATAGCTTGATTTAAAAGATTCAGTAACTCTGTTTTACGGAACTGTAATTCATTTGCTAAAGCAGAGTGTTTCACCCCGACTATTAATTTCATATCTTTAGTCACTCTATGAGCGAAGGTTCTCTTCTTAATGGAATCTGGCATTTCTAATTCTTGCCAAAGCTGAAAAATAGAGTAATGCCTCTGCTTATCAATATTGCGCGCAACACTATCAAAAAGTTTTTTAATCGGTAAAAGGTCTTCTTGTTTAGCTCTTTGCATATTCGACTAAGGCCCCTGCTTTAATATTTATAATTTGAGCATTTTCGCTCCATTTTTGCAAATGCTTACCTAAATGCGTGGTGGTGATTATGACCTGCGTATCATCTGAAATAGCTTCTAGTAAATGATCCTGCCTCGCTTCATCTAATTCCGCAAGGACATCATCTAATAGAAGAATCGGCTGTAATCTATGCTCTTCCTTTAATAACTCTATTTCCGTAAGCTTAAGCGCTAGCACTATACTTCTCTTTTCTCCTTGGCTTGCAAAATCACTAGCCAACTGCTCTTTAAGCATAAAGTCGATATCATCTCGCTGCGGTCCATGACTAGTACAAGCTCTAATAAAATCTAATTTATGATCTGCTTTTAAATCTTCAGGGCTTAGCATTTTACCTAAGTATTCTAATCTTAATGAAAGTGCCTCTCCTGCGATATCTTGATAATATTTCTCTACTAAAGGGCTAATTTTAGTAACCAGTTCATGCCTATATTTAGTAAGTTCATTTGCCGCATTTATAAACAGCTCATCCCATATAGAAAGCTGCTCTTGGAAAGCTAAGGGGAGATTATTGTAGAAAAAATCTTTCTCTAGACATGATTTAATGAAGCTATTACGCTGACTTAAAGATTTCTCAAATTTAGTTAATATCTCAGCATAAGGTAAATAAAGCTGTTCTAAGATAGCATCTAACCAGTCACGACGAGAACTCGGGCTGCCAGAAACTATATTTAAATCATCTACCATAAAGGATACAGAGTAAAGCTTATGATTAATATCTTTGGGCTTCATATTAACTTCATTAATTTTCAGAGTCCTTCTACCAGAACGTCTTATCATCATCGCTATATTTAAATCATTAGCATTTTCACGTAAAATCTTGGCGTGTATAACAGCATTTTCAGCATTGAAATTCACTAACTGAGCGTCTTTACCAGCTCTTTTAGATTTACCCGTACTGAATATCTGCACCACTTCTAATAAATTAGTTTTACCTTGCGAATTATCCCCAAGAATAATAAGCTTAGGACGCTCAATATTTAAAAAGAGTTCCTGATAGTTTCTGAAATTTATTAAATTTATGGTTTTCAAGAACATAGGATTTAAAGGTCGAGAATTTTATAAGTATAGAGGGATTTTTTTAGTATATGATTATTCTAGCTAGTGAACTTGCGATTAAAAGATCTTTTAAAAAAAATTTTCTTGCTATTTATTGTAGTAAATTTTTGTGCTTTAGAAATCGAAGCGAAAAAAAAGCCCAAAGAATCTATTAAAAACAAAGATCAGAAAAGTGCTGAGGTTAAACTCGTAGAAGTTAATCCAGATGGCTCTGCTAAAGATTCTAATTTAAGCCCTGATTCGATAATAAGTCCGATAAATAGCTCACTCAGTGAAGAAATACTCGAAGAAGTCGGGAGTCATCCAGAGAATGAAACATTCGTAGAAATAATCGCAGATGAACTACGCTATAACGAAACTCAGGATTTTTACGAAGCAGTCGGAGAGGCTATCGCCACTTTCCCTGAGAAAAATATAATAGTCACTGCTGATCAAATGAATTTTGATGGGCTAAAAAAACTTTTAATCGCAGAAGGAAATGTAAAAGTCACCCAGAATAATACTACTGCCTTTGGTGAATATGTGGTCTTTCATACTGATACGAAAACCTATAGCATGGAAGAACCGAAAATATTCAGCCCAGGGATACGTCTTAAAGCCCGCAGCAGTACTTCTGAGTTCGAAGAACGAAAAAAGCCAGATGAGAAGGATAAAGTTACGGTAAATTTTAAAGATGGTTTTATTGCTTTAGATAAACCTGTCGGTGTCTATTTTTCAGGGAATCATGAATGGACCAGATATACTCGTGAGCGTAAACTCTACTATCAGAACCGTGAACTCAGATGGAAGGATATTCCACCTTTACAGAGTGATATTAAATATAGTGCGAAACGCATTACCTACGATCAAAACAAAAGAATGAACAACCTGAAAATTCAAGGTGCGAGGCTTTGGCTTAATGATAAACTAAGTATTCCTTCTCCAGTAGAACTCACTACTAGCGTAGGAGAGGCTGCAAATACTAGATTCAGAGGACCAGTTCTAGGTCAACAAGAGCGAATTGGTGGCTTTGCTGTTGGTCCTAGATTCTTTAAATCCTATAAGAACTCCACTTTTGCACTAGCGCCTATTGTGCAGATCGGTAATGATGGTGGTTTCGGAGCAGGTTCTATAGTCAGCTATAACACACCAGGTGATACCACTGCCATAATGGCAGGCTATGGTTCTCTCTATAATAGGTTTATATTAAATGCTCATCAAGAACTACCATATAATTTTGAAGCAAATGCTCTCGTTAATCAATTCAATCGCAATCTCTTATTTGGTTCTAGCCAAGTCGGGCAGAATTATGAAATAGCTCATAAATTCAGATTAAAACACGAATGGTTTGATAGACGTGGCATACAGTTTAGAACCATTATGGGATATGCTGCGGATAATTTAGATCTATTTACAGCAAGGAATAAAGAACTTCTTTTCCAAGCAAGAAGAGACAGAGGCGACAATAGTACTGATGAGCATAGTGGTTTTAGATTTGAAGAAAACATTTCTTTCTATACGAAACCCTTATATCGAGTTGGTAATGAAGCCTATAATCTAACTCTAAGATTTAGAGAAGCTGGTTCATTTGCTTTTTATGGTACTGGTGATTCCTATCTTGTTAATCGTATAGGTCCAGCTATAGAAGCGACTTTTGACAGACTTAGCTTTGAAGTAGATTATTTGTATGCTCTAATCAGTGGTGAATCACCATTTGTCTTTGACCAATTTATAGATGGTTCTAGTGCCATAGTCTTTGATGGTGATTTAGCCATTAATAAGTGGCTTTCAGTAGGCACTTTCGTAAATTTCAATATGAATGACAGTGAAATTACAAGAAATCAGATAAGGGCTGAAGTCGGACCACCAGACTTTAAATTCAGAGCTAGCTATGACACAGTAAGAAATCAAGTCGGCTTCGGCGTGAATATGATATTCGGTGAACCTATTCGCTATGAACAGCTCAAAGTAAATCTTTAAGCAATCCGCTAAAAAATGCTCCTGTAAGCATTTTTCAAATTCAGCAACAGGGCCTTCGATCCCTGCAAGGCTTTCAGCCTAGTGACTTATCTTGAAATTAATATTTTCTCATGAATTAATAAGACCTTAACTTGATATTAATTTTGTTTGTCTCTAATGAGTTCATACATGAAAGAAAGGACTCTAAAACTTAGCCTTGATAGCATTCTTGCCCTTGATACTCATACTGAGAAAAAATCATTCTTTGATGAAGTTTCTTCAAGTCCAGCTAAAGTAGAAACTTATAGTGATAATGTAGACTTTAATTTAACTCGAATCAATCAAGTAATTCCGAGACCTAGTGCAGACAACTTCCTTGAACCTTGGACTGATATATCCAAAGAAAAAAAAGCAAAAATGATTTCTGAATATTTCAAGAAGAATCCTTTTGCACATTTGAAAAATTTCCCCAAAGCAAAAAAAATCTTTTTAGATTTTTTTGATAGCATTGAGAATATTGCCAAAGATGTTGAATTTTTACGTGAAGAATTAGATAAATCTACAGCAAGTGGCGATCAATACGGCAAAGTTATCATTAATTTCTTTCGCGATAAAGACAATTCAGCTAAGTTTAAATTACAGTTTTTCAGACCGATGATGGAGGAAATAAAACAGTTTTTTGTTTTCGATTTAAGCAAGCCGAAAGATAGTCACGAAAGCTTTCAAACTGTTACTCAGAATGAAAAGTCTAAAAAATTAATCATCAATCGCTCATTGAAAAACACAAATAAAGCAATTAGAAATTCGCTGAAATCTATAGCTTTTGATGCAGAGATTTGGAAAGGCTTTATACAAGACAAGATACAGCCAGATCGATACGACATGGTCATGGACTGCCTTGAAAGAAATCATATTAATTTCGAGGATTTCGTTAAATTGGTTAATAGCAGAAATAATAAATATTTAAAATTTTTACATAAAGACTTCTTGAAAAATATTTCTATTAGAACCAATAGTAAAGATACTAGCTTCATTAACTTTAGAACAAAGTCTAATCAACAGGTTGAACTTAAATTAAATAAATATGCTTTAAATTTGCAGCTTTCCTAGCTATAATCAAGCTTTAATGCAGGCTGGTTTAAAACGAACATTTGCTGAAATATCGCAAATATTGGGACTTATTGCGAAGGTTGTTTTAAATTTTTTTAAAACCCTACAATATCTTTTTAAAAACAAAATTTTCTTACCTAACTTAATTAGTTACGGCGCAAGATTTATTAACTCAGTAACCTTACCAACCATAGTAATTGCTATAGCACTCGGCGTAGTAATTGGTGTACAACTAGGTCCACAATTTGTTAGTAAAGGCGTCGGTTCTAAACTTGGCATACTTGCACTTTTAACGATGAGCCGCGAACTAGTACCTATTATGGGTGGCTTCATGATAGCAACACAATATGGGACAGCGATTACCGCTGAAATTGCAAATATGCAAATCACAGAGCAGCTAGATGCACTAAAAATTTTAAAAATTAATCCTATTTACTATTTAGTTTTACCTGCGATGCTGGCTGGATTAGTTTTAGCACCGTTGGTGTTTTGGCTTGCCGTCATATTGGGAACCTATAGTACTTTTCTTACAGTATGGATTAATGAAGGACTAGTCTGGAGCAGCTTTCAATCAGGCATCATGAGTTTTTTCCATATAAGCGATATGCTAATCTGCTTAATAAAAGCCTGTTTATTTACAGTTCTTATCGTTATTATATCTGCGACTATCGGAATGAATGTCAGGAAAGGCGGAGCAAGAGAAGTAGGAACCGCCACTACGAGTACAGTTATAGCTGGCTTTATCACAGTTATAGTCTGTGATTTAATCTGCACCATGGTTTATCTTGAATAATTTAGAACTTATAAATAAATACTCAGATGATTTTGAGAAGCTTTATAAGCTTTATAGTGACTTTATTTCACACACGAACATTTCTGCTATTCGCAGTGAAGAAGATGTCTATCGTAAACACTTCGAAGACTCACTCATTAGTTACCCCTTCATTGCAGCTCAGTTAAAAGTCTCAGACAGCTACCTAGACAAAAATCATGAGGACGACGAAAACGCAGAAATTGGAGTTCGGCAACAGTGTCCTCTTGAAATTATTGACATCGGCACTGGCGGGGGCTTTCCTACCTTACCTTTAGCTTTAGTCGCAGATCGAGAACAATTAAATCTTCATTTTACGGCTTTAGATTCTACAGCTAAAAAGCTCAAATTTATTGAAATAGTAAAAGAAGACTTAGCTTTAAAAAATTTAAATACTCTTGCTGCTAGAGCCGAAGAAATCACAGATGACAAAAGAGAGTCCTATGACATCGCTCTATGCCGTTCAGTAGCAAGCTTACCGATAATCCTAGAAATCTGCACTCCCTTAATTAAGCTCCAAGGCTACTTTCTTGCTTATAAGCAGTGTGGAAAAGAGTTTGAGGAAGCTGCTTCTGCGATGAAGCATTTAGGAGTTGAGCTAATAGATAGAATTACTTATTTTAATAACGAGAGAGAGATACTTGTTTTCAAAAAAAATCAAAAGACGAAAAAGGCTTACCCACGCAGTTATTCACTGATTAAAAAATCTCCATTATAAGGTTAGACCTTGAATTACAACTTGATATTTTAGCCCCCCATTAACCATACTTCAAATATAATAAAAGTATGGTTAAAAACACTCTTCTCTCGAATGCAAAAATTATTAACGAAGGAGAAATTTATTCAGGGGAAATTATTATTGAAGGGGATTTAATTAAAAACATCATCAGACACGACTCCAAGGATTATCAAGAATTTCGCAATCATGCAATGAGAGAGCAAATGGAAATTCATGATTTGAAATTTAAATATGTGATGCCTGGAATGATAGATGGACAGGTACACTTTAGGGAGCCCGGTCTTACCCATAAAGGTGATTTAGAAACCGAATCTAGAGCGGCTGTTGCTGGTGGCATAACCTCATTTATGGAAATGCCAAACACCCACCCACGCGCTCTTACGCAGGAGCTTTTAGCCGAAAAGTTTGAATTAGCTAGCCAAAAATCACACGCCAATTACTCTTTCTACATGGGTACCTCAAATGACAATCTAGCAGAGGTTTTAAAGACAGATCCCAAAACCGTGTGTGGCATTAAAATATTTATGGGAGCCTCTACTGGGAATATGCTCGTCGATAATGATAAAACTCTAAACGACGTTTTTTCTCAGAGTCCAATGCTAATAGCAACTCACTGCGAAGAAGAATCAGTTATTAATGCGAATGCTAAAAAATTTATAGAACTGCACGGTGAAGATCTTTCAGTAGATTATCATCCATTAATCCGCAATCACGAAGCCTGTTTTCGTTCATCGGAGAAGGCTGTTAATTTAGCTAAAAAATACGGCACTCGCCTTCATGTTCTACATCTCACTACAGCAGATGAATTAAAGTTATTTGATAATAAATTACCACTTAGAGAAAAGAGAATAACAGCAGAAGTTTGCTGCCATCATCTCTGGTTTTCAGATGAGGATTATGAATCTAAAGGTGCTTTAATTAAATGGAATCCTGCTGTTAAGACGAAAGGAGACAGAGAAGCCCTACAGAAAGCTGTCATAGAAAACATTCTAGATATAATAGCTACAGATCACTCACCACACACATTAGAAGAGAAAAATAATCCTTACTTCAAATCCCCTGCTGGAGCACCAATGGTACAACACGCTTTAAATGTATTATTCGAATTGCACGTACAAGGCAAATTAAGCCTTGAAAAGATAGTAGAAAAAGTTGCTCACAGTCCGGCTCATTGTTTTCAAATTGAGAATCGAGGTTTTATTAGAAAGGGTTATAAAGCAGATTTAACCATATTTAGCTTAGACAAATCAGAGAGAGCACCGAGTTGGACTGTAGATAAATCTAATATTCTCTATAAATGTGGCTGGTCACCGCTTGAGGGAACTAAATTTCACTCTAAGATTCATCAGACTTTTATTAATGGAGTTTTGGTTTATGATAATGGTGTCTTTAATGAGGATTTCAGAGGTGAAAGATTAACTTTCGCAAGATAGACTAAAATTTTGGGGAAAAATGACCCCTTATAATTTTTATTCCTACTAGATAAATTTAATAAAGGACTTCGGAGTTAAGACTGAGTCCTCTATTAAAACAAGGAGTAAAATTAAATGTTCAAGTACGATACAGAAAATCTTCCACGCATTACCTTTAAAGGAAAGAGGCTTACTGAAAAGCAGATCGCAGTTCTGGAATTTTTAGCACAGGGACAGACGAATACAGAAATAGCCGAAAATCTTTTCCTCTCTGTAAGAACTGTAGAATCACACATCTCTAGAATTAGGGGTATTATCAGCGAACATATGCCACAGTCACAGAGAATCAGTGATAGACAGTTAGTTTTATTCGCGAAAGATCTAATCGATGGCTTTAAAATTTTTGACCTACTGAAAAGCGGTATGAATGAATGCTTTGAGTTGTCAGAATTTAAAACTTATCAAAAAACAGTAAGCCTAAATAATGACAGATATTATATACAATGAGGACGAATGACCACAGTACACTAGAAGTGCATGAGGATCATGAGGCGGACGAAAACGCAGAAAATGGAGTTGTGCAGCAGTCTCTTTTGGGCGTGTAGCCAAACGAACAAGTTCAAGGCTGAGGAGGACGAATGACCGCAGTGCACTAGAAGTGCATGAGGATCATGAGGCGGGCGAAAACGCAGAAATTGGAGTTTCGCTACACGCCCCTGTTACATTTTCTCTGGGGCAGATATCCCAAGTATACTAAGAGCATTTTTTATAACTATCTTAGAAGCTGCGACAAGAGATAGCCTAGCCTTCATAACCTCTTCATTCTCGCCTATAATGCGGTTTTCATTATAGAACTGATGAAATAAGCTAGCTAAATTCTTTAAGTAGACTGAGATTTTATAAGGTGCTCTAATATCAGCAGCGTCTATAACAAGCTTAGGTAACTCTATAAGTTCTAAGACTAAACTTCTGATAGTTTTTAACTGCTCTTCACTATGATATTCATCAGAAAAGAGTTTTTTAAAATTCGCAGAGAATGTTTTAAAGTCTTCATTTAATAAGCGTTCTAATTCATCTACTTCAAAAATAGCAGCTTCTTCGGTATTATCAACTATATTAATACGAGGGCTTACCAAATTACGAAATATGCTGGCCGAGCGGGCATGTGCGTACTGTATGTAATAAACTGGATTATCTTTATCATGCTTCTGAGCTAGAGCTAAGTCAAAAACCATACGATTATTGGCTTGACTATCCACGAGAAAGAATCTCAGAGCATCTTTACCAACTTCAGCTAAAAGATCATCAACATTAACGATAGTGCCTTTACGCTTAGACATTTTTTTCTCCACGCCATCTTCCTTAACAGAAACTAATTGAATAAAAATTAACTCTAGCTGATCTGGATTATAGCCAATGGCTTGAATCGCTCCACGAATGCCAAGCTCTTGGCCATGATGGTCACTGCCCCAAACGTTAATTAATTTATCAAAACCTCTGTCAAATTTATCTTTATGATACGCGATATCACCAGCTAAATAAGTGAACACACCTTGAGATTTCCTAAGAACTCTATCTCGCTCATCACCAAAGGATTTCGCTCTAAACCATAGAGCCGAGTCTTCTTCATACACAGCAGAGACTTCATTGGCGTGTAGCGGATCTGCGTTTTTGGCAACAGTGCCTTCATGGGACTGCTCAGAATTTTCTCGTTTTACTTTTGCTGCTTTAAGTGTCTCACAGATTAACTCAATTTTATTTTTATCATTAATTTTAACTTGATATAGATTCTCGTTCTCCGAGTACCATGTATCGAAATGAACTTCTATATCAGCTAAAACTTTCTTCTGTAAATCAAGGAAAAGGCTTTTTGCTAGCTGCCCCGCAATCTCTTTTGCTTGATCACTAGCAAGAGAAACAGTATCCAAATAGGCTTCCAGCTTAGGTCTATAAATCTCTGGTTTTAAAACGTCTAACATAGAGTCTAACGGATAAGCATCCTCTGGATAAGCTTCTTTACTAATATGAGCTTCTTGAATTTGAATCGCAGCTTGAGCGGAGAGCGCAAGCTTTTCAATCTGCACACCAGCATCATTGATATAAAATTCACTAGATACCTCATAACCAGCCCAATCCAGTAATCTTGCAAGGGAATTACCGAGAACCGCCTGCCTACCATGACCTAAATGTAAATTACCAGTAGGATTCGCTGAAACATATTCCACAAGAAAACGATGTGGCTCCATATCAGCCCGAGCCTCTTTAGATAGACGACCATAATTATCTTTCTCTTGATGAATCTCTACTAGAGCAGATTCTAAAAAATCCCAATTCAAACGAATATTAATAAAGCCTGGACCAGCTATAGAAATATCGCCAATAGCAAGGACATCTAAATGTTTCACTATATTTTGAGCAATTTTCAATGGTACAAGCTTGGCTTCACGAGAGAGCTTCAGAGCTATATTCACAGCGATGTCACCGTGATCAGGGTTTTTGCACCTCTCTACATCTATATAGTCAGAAAAGCTTTTCAGTTCACCTAAATCAGATACTGAAATAGCCTTATCTATAGCTGTTTGGAATAAATTACGAATCTTGCTGCTTAACATTATGATCTTCTAATTTTTGAGCGAGAATACTAATCGGATTCACAAAGGATTTCAAAGGCTGATTAAGGGCCATAGATAATGGACTAAAATAATCATCCATATAATTTATAGCTATTTGATCAACAAACCGAGAGCCTCTAGCAAAAGATAACAACCCCGCACTCAAAGCTCTAATAATAGCAGAGTGATTAGGTTCTTTATGTCTCTTCTTCGCATAAGCAAAGACTTCAGAAAAATTATCATTTTTTAAAAGCATATAACTAAAATTAGGAGATTCAGAACCGCTGAGATCAATAACAAAGAGTGGTTTATTCTGCTCAAACTCTGGTATGTGCGTTAAGAGATCCAAGTCATTAATTAAAATTATAAAATCAGAACTCGCTGAATCCGTTTTCGTGATATCTAGGTGATGCAGCATTAACTTAAGATCTAACTGAATTTCTGAGCTAAGCTTCTTTGAATTAGAGATAATGCTCGCCTTAAGATTTTTAAGTTTATAATCAGAAACAATATCTTTAGTTAAAAAAAACAAAGCACTCGTTAAGCAAGAAGGTGATATTGAACAAATATTTTGTGCATGATGCTCTTTAATAACTCTATTTAAATAGATCTCTTCTGCTACATCAAAACCAAAGTCTTCAATCAATGGATTATGCTGACGATTACTTGCAAAAATAATACGATTAAAATACATATGATTTTTAACAATATGTAGATAGAGAGACAGGTTTATTTCGCGACGTGCCTTAAATTCTGCTAACTTATCTACATCTAATTTATCTTCAAATTTATGCCATTCGTCGAGTGCTTTAATATCAACACCTTTAGAAGCAGTATATTTATGACTATAATAAGACCAATAAAATAAATCCTCATCCACTGTAGATTTGATATCTACTAAACTAATTCGTAAAATCCTATGCTGTTTTTCTCTATTTGCCTTAGCATCTATCTCACTTAAAATTTTTAGTAACTCATTTATTTTCAACATTAAATCCTGAATTGGGTAAGAATGATTACTCTGATTCAACTTCAGATTACTCGAAAACAATAATGTATCCAAATCAATATAAATATTTTTAGCACCCTTCAAATTAGTTGTTTGAGGCAATTGCAAACATTCTAGGTAGGAGTCAAATTCTTTTTTCTGAAAATTGGTATAATACATTCATTAATTTAAGTTATAGTTCTTAGTATAGAGATAAGGATATCTCATTTGTGTTCCAATGCCTAGTATAGCCACTAGCTCCGACATCGAAGTCAAAGCAGCCTCTGTTTATCTAGATGACTACTCCGTTCCAGCCAATAATAATTTTCTTTTTTGCTATAAAATTGAAATCCAAAATAAAAGTCCAGTAGAAGTTCAATTGCTAAACAGATACTGGCTCATTATTGATTCTGATTCAGATAGGTCTGAAGTCTCTGGAGAAGGTGTAGTTGGGAAGAAACCTATTATCGCTCCTGGAGAGACTCATCTATATTTTAGTTTTTCAAACCTTAAAACTAATTTTGGAACGATGGAAGGTAATTATGGCTTTATAGACAAAGAAGGAAACAGCTTCAATGTTACGATTCCAAGGTTTTATTTATCCATAAATCTCAATGAATTTCCAAAAAACCGCTTCCGTAAAGGTCAAATACTTAAACATCGAGAAGAAAATTATTATGGCTTAGTTGTCGACTTTGACATGTACTTCCTGAGCAATGCTGATTTGGATATAACTAAATTTGATAAAAGCTTTGAAAACAAGCCTTGGTACTATGTTTTAGTTCATAACACAGATTTAATGCTTTATGTACCTGAAGATTTAATGACTGAGACAGAAGATGATTTCATTATCACGCATCCTTTGGTTGATGTTTTTTTTGATAAAAAGAATGGACATTATGTCAGGAAAGCTAATTCAGATGAATAAACTCGTCATCAAATAGTTTTTTGCTATTATAAAACCATGATTAAATCTGTCGTACTTGCAGCAGGAAAAGGCTCTAGACTAAAATCCAACAATGCTAAAGTCTTACACCGAATATTCGACAAACCAATCTTAGCTTGGGTTTTGGACTCGCTTGCAGAAGTTGATCAAGATGAAATCATAGTAGTTTGTGGTCACCAAGCTGAAAAAGTAAGGAATTTTTTACATGCATATCCAGTTACAGTTGTAGATCAAACTATACAAATGGGTACAGGACACGCACTTATGTGCGTTCAAGATGAGCTTGATGATTTTGAAGGGACTGTTTTAGTAGTGAATGGTGATTCTCCTTTAATCCGCTCAGAGACACTAAACGACATGCTTAACTATCATGAGCAGAGAGAGCACCAAATAACTCTACTAAGCAGCCTAGTGGACTGTGCCGATGGCTATGGACGCATAGTTAGAAGAAATAATACGATAATTGGCATCAAAGAAGATAAAGACTGCTCGGAAGCAGAAAAAACGATCAAAGAAGTTAATGCTGGGGTCTACTGTTTCGAGTGGCAATTTATCAAAGAAGGCTTAAGCAAACTTAAAAGCAATAATGCCCAAGAGGAATTTTATTTAACCGATTTAGTGGCTTGGGCTTACAGTCAAGGTCTTAGCATCGGTAATTTTATTTTACAGAATCCTAATGAAGCTTTAGGGATTAATAGCCGTACCGATCTAGCAGCAGTTTCAAGATTAAAAAATCAAGAAGCACTAGAAGCTCTTATGGATGCAGGCGTAACAATTATAGATACTAACAGTACAGTCATTAGCCCAGAAGTAGATATTGGCCCAGACACCGTTATATACCCTGGCACTTATATACATCGTCGTGTCACTATAGGCTCGAACTGCTCTATTGGTCCTAATACTTCAATATTCGGACCAGCTGAAATAGGTTCTCATAGCACTGTAATTCAGTCCCACATTAACAGAAGCTCCATTGGTGAACACTGTAATATCGGTCCTTTTGCACACATTAGAGATGGCAGTGACGTTTACAACAAAGCACGCGTAGGATGTTTTGTTGAAGTGAAAAATAGTACCATGGGTGAAGCCTCTTCCGCAGCTCACTTGAGTTATCTTGGTGATGCTCAAATTAAGTCTAACGTAAATATAGGCGCGGGTACTATTACAGCTAACTATAATTCATTCACTGGTGAGAAATCCACCACCGTAATCTGCCAAGGAGCTAGTACTGGAGCGAACTCCGTCCTAGTAGCTCCAATAACCATACATGAAGGAGCCTCTGTAGCAGCAGGTTCTGTAATAACCCAAGATATACCAGCTCAAATGCTGGGTATCGCAAGACCAAGACAAGAAATTAGAGGTCTACCGACAGGAAAAAAAGTGAGCTAAAAATGTTTCGTGAGACTGCTCGAAAAATTCCATTGCTGCGTTTCTGTAAACAGTCGATTTGTCGATTACTCTATCTTCTTCTGATTTCAGTTTTTATACAGACTTCTGTTCAAGCTGAGCTTATCTCTGTCAAAAGAAATAAGTCCATCGAACTTAAAAATGGACAAATGAATATGCTGTTCAAGATTGACTTTCGTGAATTCGATAAAGATAGAATTCTAGAATTTCGCTTTTATGATCAGCCTTTTGTAAACATCACCGTCCTTCATGATCCAGGAAAAAATAATCCTAAATTTACTAGCTTCTCTTCTAGAATAATCAGCCTTGATAAAAATCAAATCACCGCTGTAACTAAGATTCACGAACAATTAAAGATTTTAAAATTTAAAAACACTTTTCCTTGGAAAGAAAACTTTAATAAACGCGGTGATGTTTATTACGTACACAGCTTACAAGAGTATCTCCCAGTAACTGATTCAGCATCTAAACTAATTTCAGTACCACAAGTTTTTATTTTCTATAAAGGCTTTAAAGATGAGTATCCTGCTGTTTATGCAGAAATTGTAAATTTAATAGACAGCTTGCAATAAACCACTAGCAATCCATTGCAGAAGTGGTTCTTAAAGATTTCTCAACAAGGTAAAAATTTCTCTACTACTTTCAGGTTTTGCAAACAGATATAGTTTTTTCTTCATTTCCGATATTTTCTCAGGATTCCTAGCTAGGTCAAAAATTAAATCAGCAATCTCCCTTTGTTGAGACCGATCTACAGCTCCATTTTCTAGACCTTGTGCCGTGCCCTCATCAGACAAGACATCTTGGCGAATTATGAAACCACAAGCAGCCTTAACCAAAGCCTCTGCATTTTTAGTCTGATGATCATGAGCAGCCCAAGGTAAAGGAATTAATATTGGTACTATAAGTGACACTGCCATTTCAGCACAAGTCATAGCACCAGCCCTACAAATAGCTATGTCAACGGTTTTAGAAATATTGGACATTTCATGGGTGTAACTTAAAACCTTATAGTTAGAATATTTATTCGGATCACCATTTAAATATTTACTCACATGTTCGTCAAAAAGCTTAGAGCCAGTAATATGAATAATAGATATTCTTTTGCCTTTAAGAGCTAATCTCTGATTGAAATCTTCAAAATCTTTCAGTAAAGCACCTATACTATCATTAACGAACTGAGAACCCTGACTGCCACCTGTTACTAACACCCTCAAATGATTTTCATCACGGGGCTGCTGCCAAACTTCAATTTCTGCGTTTTCGTCGTCCTCGTCGTTTTTGCTCTCCCTGTAAATATTTATAAAATCTTGTGAGACTGGATTACCCGTGTAATGATATTTATCATTAAAATTTATATTTATCGGAAAGCCTAAGCTTACGCGACTCGCAAATATTTTAAACAATTTATTTACCAAACCAAAATTACTATCAAGATTATGAATTAAGAACTTGGTTTTCGTTGTCACACAGGCAAGAAACACTGGCGCTGCCACGTAACCACCCGTCCCCATCACTACATCAATTTTATTTTTCTTCAGGTAGTTTACGGAACATTGATAAGCTTTAAAAAAAATACCAAACCATTCTAAATTTTCTTTAAAAGAATTATTTCGAGATGGCAGTCTTGGAGCATTAATAGGTAGAAACTGAATATAGTCTTTTCTTAGACACAGTTCCTGCTCAAGCTTTCCTTCACCACCAATATAATAAAGAGCGTTTTTCTCAGCTCCAGATTGATTACTTTCATCTTCAAATAGCTCAGCAACAGCAAGACATGGATAAATATGTCCCCCAGTGCCTCCTCCCGTAAACGCAACTCGCACAAGAATATCCTCTATCAACAAGGGCTAAAAGCCTGTCAATAATTACTAAAAACATGATAGCAGCTAAAATTAAACATTTTAAGCTTAGCTTATTTTTTTTTATGAGATAATATTCCTATAAGTATGACAAATCAAGTTTCAAGTAAAAAGATAAATTGGGGTAACACCATTTATCTAATAATCAGTCCTATCATTTCAGCTTTAGCCGTCAGCTACTGGTTTTATAAAGGATGGTTTAACTGGGAGACTGTCATCCTATTTCTCGTCTTAACTTCACTAATAGAAATCAGCATTACAGCTGGCTATCATCGATTATTTTCACACAGAACTTACAAAGCGAATCCGATTGTTAGTATATTCTTTTTATTTTTTGGGGCTGGGGCTCTTCAGAGTTCTGCTCTTTTATGGTCGCTAGACCACAGAGTTCATCATCAATTCGTTGACCACAAAGATAAAGATCCTTACAGCATCAGCAGAGGTTTTATGTGGGCTCATATAACTTGGTTGTTTTATAAATTTGATGATCAAGTTAAGGATACGAAACCAGCAGATCTTTATCAAGATAAACTAGTTGTTTTCCAAGATAAATATTGGGGATACATCGCCGTCCTGTCTGGGTTTGTTTTACCTACTTTAATCGCACATTTCGCTTGGGGCGATGCTTTCGGTGGCTTTTTTGTAGCTGGTGTATTTAGATCAGTAGTTAATCACCACGCCACTTTCCTTATTAACTCTGTTTCACATTGCATCGGAAAACAGACCTATTCAGACTCTCACAGCGCAAGAGATAATTGGTTCACAGCTTTATTAACTTTTGGAGAAGGTTATCATAATTTTCACCACGAATTTCCTTCCGACTACAGAAACGGCGTAAGATTTTATCAGTACGACCCTAGTAAATGGCTTATCTACAGCCTATCTTTAATAGGTTGGACTTATGACCTGAAGAGAGTTAGCCATAATCTTATTGAAAGAAAACGCTCAGCGATGACTAAAAAAAGAGAAGCTCAGCAGTTAGAAATTGCTAAATTAAATAATCTTCAACTTAAACCTGCATGTTAAGCCCTGATGAGAAGACTGAACTCACTCATTTTTTAAATCGCCTTCAAGGTAAAGAAGTCAGAGTAGAACTTAGCTCTAGATTTAATGTTGGTTACAGAATATCCTTCGCTGTTAAAGTCGAAGCCTTGGGTGGAAAAACCTATAGTTTCGTAAGCGATAGTGGTAACGCCTCTGTATTTATAGATCCTAGTGAGGCAGAAGCTTTCAGTGCTGATAGCAGCTCGATTAGCTTAGTGTATGGTGATGATCTCATAACAATTCGTTATGGGAGAATTCGATGAAAAAATGCTAGAATTATAAAACACCGTGGTAATGACAGCTCCAGATACGAAAAATAATTATTCTGCTCAGAATATTGAAGTTTTAGAAGGGTTAGAAGCCGTTCGAAAACGTCCAGGGATGTACATAGGTGGTACTGACCATAAAGCGTTACATCACTGCGTCTATGAAATAGTTAACAACTCTGTAGATGAAGCTTTAGCTGGCTATTGCGATACTATAGAGGTTTTTGTTTATCCTGACGGCTCACTATCGGTAGAAGATAATGGTAGAGGCATTCCTACTGACATAGTAGCTAAGACTGGTCTCTCTGGCGTAGAAACAGTTTTCACAGTACTTCACGCTGGTGGTAAATTTGGTGGCGATAATTCTAGTTACAAGGTATCAGGTGGCTTACATGGCGTTGGAGCGAGTTGCGTAAACGCTGTCTCAGAGAAGCTTCAAGTCGAAGTTTATCGTAATGGTGTGATTAATTTTGTTGAGTTTAGAGGCAGATCAGAAGATGGTCGTAAGGTGGGTGATCCAGTCGAACCAATAAAAATTACTGGAACCACCGATAGAAGAGGAACTAAAGTTAGATTCTGGCCAGATAAGGATATTTTTGTTGAAACTAATTCCAGTGGTCTTAGTTTCACTCCAGAGTTCAATAGAGAAACTTTAGCGAAAACCTTTAGGGAAATGACTTTCCTTAACAAAGGACTGAAAATCACATTTACAGATCTAAGACTGGCTGAAGATGATGAAAGAAGATTACAGGTATATCATAATCCTGAAGGACTGATTAGCTATGTTAAGTATTTAAATGAGCCTAAACATCCGCTACATAAAGAAATTTTTGACTGCCATGCTTCTGCTAACGAAGTAGAGGTAGAAGTCGCTCTTCAGTATACTGATAGTTATCACGAAACTATTTTAACTTTCGCAAATAACATAAATAACCCAGACGGTGGTACTCACATGACTGGCTTTAAGAATGTTATGACAAGAGTGCTTAACGACTATGCACGTAAAGTATCCATGATCAAAGAGAAAGAGGAAAATCTTACTGGTGATGATATTCGTGAAGGCATTACTGCGATTATCTCTGTTAAAGTAAGAGACCCTCAATTCGAGTCTCAGACTAAAGTTAAACTATTAAATAATGAAGTAGTCTCAGCTGTTCAGACTGTACTTGGAGACGCACTAGAAGATTGGTTCGATAAGAACCCTAAAGATGCTAAAGCGATAGTAAATAAGTCTTTAATGGCTCGTAAGGCAAGAGAAGCTGCAAAGAAAGCTAGGAATGCCGTCAGAAGGCAGTCTGCATTAGAAGGTAGTACTGGTATTCCGGGTAAGCTATCTGACTGTTCTAATACTGATGGTGATTTATGTGAAATATATCTAGTAGAGGGGGATTCTGCGGGTGGTTCAGCTAAGCAGGGTAGAGACCGAAATTATCAAGCCATACTGCCACTTAGAGGTAAGATTCTAAACGTCGAGAGAGCTACTATAGATAAGCTTTATGATAATAATGAAATCCAAGCGATGATTCAAGCGATAGGATTAGTTCCTTCAGAAGAAGAAATTGATGGTAAAAAATCAGAAGCGGTTTTAAAAATAGATGGTACTAATCTTGATCTTAAAAAACTTCGCTACAAGCGAATTATAATAATGACCGATGCGGACGTTGATGGCGCGCATATTAGAACTCTCTTACTGACTTTCTTCTTTAGATATTCAAGACAATTAGTCGACAATGGTAATATCTATGTCGCTCAGCCACCATTGTATAAAGTAGAGTATAAAAACAAGCTTAGATACGCTTACACTGATGCTGAGTTAGAGCTTGCTTTAGCTGAGTTAGGTGGTAAACCTAGTATACAGAGATTTAAGGGTCTTGGTGAAATGATGCCAGATCAGCTCTGGGAGACTACTATGAATCCTGAGACTAGAATTTTAAAAAAGGTTTTAATTGAGGATGCTGAAGAAGCTAGTAGAATCTTTGATGTGTTAATGGGAGACATAGTTCCGCCACGTAAGAAATTTATTGAAGAATATGCTGGGCTTGCGGTATTAGATGTTTAAGGGTCACAGTATACTCCACGGAATGGCACTGTTGCCGAATACAACTTTTAAGTGAGTCTTAAATTGAAAATTAATTTATAAGCTTAACCTAGACTTAACTTAAACTTATAATAAAGTATATATGGGTTTAGGTGGATTACCTTCAATTGGCGGCCAAGGACCAAATATAGGTCAAGGGAATCAGGGAGCTTCGCAGAATAAAGGTGGGGCAGAGTTTTCGCTTGAGCAGCAAAAATCTAATTTAGCCCAAGCTCAAGCCGCACAGGATAAAGCTAATTCAGCACTTTCTGGTGCTAAATTAATGAAAATTATTGATAAGAAAAAGAAAAATCGCAAGGGTGCTCCTCGCACCATGCTTATAGATGGTGAAATTTACGAAGTCTATTTATTAGCGATAGCTTAATAAAGCTCATTTATTAGCGATAGCGTAAAACGATGTGCGGTACATAAGCCTCTTCACCACTGTATCGGCACATAATTTCGAGAATTACATTTAGGACACACATAAACTGGATCATTTCGCTGGGGTAACATTTTTCTGGTAAAATCACCTCCACAGTGACCACAAATTAACTGCACATAATGCCCGCGCATCGCAAACTGTGACGGCAATATAGCCCGGCGCTGCTCTGCATTCATCTGCCACTCTCTTAATTCTTCTGGATCTGGCTTCTGCATAGTGTCTCCTGAATGTGCTCTGAAAAACTTTTTCTGAAAAAATTAATAAGCCTTAGCTATAAGTATTTCACGATTCTGAGGCGAAGCCGTACCTGAAATAATACAAGGATGATCACTTGGCAGCTCTGGTCTAAGTGGCATACAGCGAATACTTGCGCTAAATTTTTCTTTTAAAATTCTCTCTAGCTCTACATCACCGTTCCACATGGCTCTAGCAAAGCCCAAGGACTTAGAGTCTAAAACTGAATCTAACTCAGAGATATTTTTTACTATTTTAGTATTCTCTTTTCTATACTCTAAGGCACGAGTGAAAAGCCCAGACTGAATTTCATCTAAAAGCCTAACTATTCTCTCAATTAGACCTGCTATCTGAATATCCTTCTCTTTACTACGAATATCACGGCGATGGAGTTCTACACAGCCATTCTCTAGATCACGCTCACCGATTACTAATCTTAAAGGCACACCCTTTTGTTCATATTCATTAAATTTAATACCTTGGCTAATCTGCTCTCTATCATCTAATTTCACCCTTAGACCTAAATCAGTGAGTTCTTTTTGGAATAATTTAGCTTGATTCAGAACTTTAGTGTTATCAAAATTCTTTTTCAAAATAGGAATTATAACCACCTGATAAGGAGCTATTTTCGGAGGTAATATCAACCCAACTTCATCATGATGACCCATAATCACAGCACCAATAAGCCTAGTACTCACTCCCCAAGAAGTCTGCCAAACATGAGCTAATTTATTTTCTGAATCTGTAAATGTAGTATCAAAGGCTTTAGCAAAATTCTGACCTAAATCGTGTGAAGTTCCAGCCTGTAAAGCCTTTCCATCACGCATTAAAGCTTCTATCGAAAAAGTAGAAACCGCTCCAGCGAACCTCTCTGACTCGGTCTTTTCACCTATGTGTATCGGCAATGCTAAATAATTATGCAAAAGATCTTCATAAACATGAATCATCTTAATTACTTCTTCTTTAGATTCTTCGTGAGTCGCATGACAAGTATGGCCTTCCTGCCATAAAAACTCTGAAGTCCTTAAGAATAAACGGGTACGCATCTCCCAACGCATAACATTCGCCCACTGATTCAGTTTCAGAGGAAGATCACGATACGAGTTAATCCATTTAGAAAACATATGGTTAATAATCGTTTCAGAAGTCGGTCTGATAACGTACCTCTCCGAAAGCTCCTTCCCCCCAGCATGAGTTACTACAGCACACTCTGGCGCGAAGCCTTCTACGTGTTCAGCTTCTTTCTGTAAAAAGCTCTCTGGAACGAGTAAAGGGAAATAAGCATTCTCATGGCCAGTATCTTTAATCATCTTATCAAGTATTTTCTGGATGTTTTCCCAAATAGCATAACCGTAAGGTCTAATAACCATACAGCCTTTAACGGGGCTATAATCTGCAAGCTCAGCTGTAATAGCTATATCAGCAAGTAAACTCTCTGCATTATTCTCTTTAACTGCATTATCAATAGACATATATATAATCCTAACTCGTTTTATAAATATCTAGCTAGTTAGCGAAAAAACTAAATGGCACCCTACTCTTGATTAGGCTGACTCTTAGCTCTTAATTTAGCTCCCAAACTAGACCTAGAAACCTTTCTACCAGCGGAACTGCGATTACCAGTAATAGTAGTATTTAAAGGACTGTTTGCAGTAGCAACCACTTGAGCCGCAGCTTTTCTTTCCTCTGGAATTATAGTCGTATCAGCTAGCCTCTCTGGGTTCATGGAACCATTAAATAACTCTTGCAGAGCAGCTGTAGCCTTTTTTAATCTCCTAGAAACCTGCATCTGAGAGATACCTAGAATATTAGCGACATCAGACTGCGGCGTGTCTTGGAAATATATTAAATCTATAATTTCTGCTAAAGGCTCTTTTAGCTTAGTGATCATTTCTTTAACAGTCATGAAGTCCTCACGAACGTCATTTCTGCGGTACTCACGCATATCAGCTAAAGTATCAACAAGAGAAGTGTCATTTTCAGAAGGATTCGGGCTTATAGTTTGATCTAAAGACACTAAAGTCTTTCTTCTATCTACCTCATAAGCTTCTTTTATCTTCGTCTCTTTAACGTCCGTAAGTACACTTGCGATTTCTAAATCAGTCGGATCTCTACCGAATTCAGCTCTTAATTTTTGTACTACCTTATTAATCCTAAAACTTAATTCCTGAAGTTCTCTTGGAGCTCTAATCATAGAAGTTTTATCACGAAGATAATGGCGAATCTCACCAGTAATAAGGTGAGTAGCATAAGTAGTAAATCTTGCTCCAGCATCTGGATTGAAATAATCTATAGCCTTAATAAGACCGATAGATCCTATCTGTATCAAATCATCTACAGGGTCAGTACTTCTTCGAGCAAGACCGTGAGCAATCTTTTTGACAAGAATAAAGTTAATATTGACAAGCTTGTCTCTAAGCTTCTTGTCTTTAGTTTTGGCATAATCAGCTAGAAGCTTATGAATTTCTTCAGTCTTTTCTTTTTTCTGCTTTTGCTTTTCCATTAATAAACACTCTGAGTTCAAAAAGTACCTTAAAAACAGTGTATCATCAAGTTATTTCTTTGGGGAGTATAAAAATATGACACAATTATCAGTTTTTTTATGACAAAGGTGTCAGTTTATTGGTATATTTAAACTTAGTAAACTTATTATGAATATTGGATCAAAAATACTGGCCTTCGGAAAGGCCCTACCAAAGAAGGTAGTAACTAACTTTGATTTAGAATCACTGATGGATACTTCCGATGATTGGATAACCCAGCGTACTGGCATTAAAGAACGTCGTGTCGCCGATGAATCTATCGGTGAAAACTCCACGACCTTAGCTGCCGCAGCAGCTAAATCCTGTTTTGAACAGGCTAAAAAATTAAATCCAGAATTCGATATTAAGCCTAGCGATATAGATTTAATCATCTGCTCCACAGCCACTAGCGATAATCTTTTTCCATCTACAGCGTGTATGGTACAGCCCTTACTTGGAATAGAGTCCTGTGCAGGATTTGATATTTCAGCAGCTTGCACTGGCTTTATCTACGCACTAAACATCGCCGATACCTTTATTAAAAGTGGTCAATATAAAAACGTTTTAGTTCTTTCAGTAGACCTGATGTCTAGATACGTAGATTGGTCAGATAGAAGAACAGCCGTGATCTTCGGAGATGGTGCTGGAGCCGTACTCTTAACTGCGGTAGCAGAAGCTGATTCATCATTTAAAGGATTCTATCTAAACGCTAAAGCAGATAAGGATGAGGCTCTTTATCTAAAAAATACTCGCTCACATTACCCCGTGAAAGCTGAAGATATTGATACTAAACCAGAGATGGTCAGCATGAATGGTCAAGCTGTCTATCAGTTTGCAGTAAAAGCTCTCCCAGAGTCGATTGAGCAAGCTTGTGCCAAAGCAAATGTAGACCCATCTACTATAGACTGGGTAGTGCCACATCAAGCTAATTACAGAATTCTTGAAAGTGCTGCTAAACGCTTTAATCTACCAATGGAAAAATTTATTTGCAATATTGAAAAATATGGAAACACCAGCTCTGCTAGCATTCCGATTGCTTTTCACGAAGCCATAGAAGAGGGACGTATAGTTAAAAACGGTAAAAAACAAACTATCGCCATGGCTGGTTTTGGAGCGGGAATGACTTGGGGCGCGGCAGTTATTGAATTTTAATTTCCAATATGAGACTGCTGCAAAACTAGGGGGTTCTAGAAATACTCAATTGAAACTTTGATAAGTTTACTAATCACAAAAACTTATCGGAAGTTTTTGTGATTGTGCAGCGGTCTCAATAATCAAATTTTAACCTAATTAGTTGACAATGGAAGCAGCTAATCAGGAGACATTATGAATAATAATAATATAAGACTTACAGAAGAACAAAAAGAAAAACAGGGATTAATCAGAGAAGTTATTTCCGACTTTGAAAAGATTTTAAGGGGACCCACTAATAATACTGCCTTGAATGATTTAAGCAAAACACTGAAAGATTTGGGTTTAGATATTGACAAGAATAAAGACGGAAAAGTTGATAAAAAAGAGGTATCTTCTTTAGTTAAAGAATTAAAGAAAATCTCAACTAACGCCAATATTGCAAAACTATTCACTGAAGATGGTCACATTAATTCTTCTTTTAAATTCTCAACCGATCTAACTGGGGATAATGTAGTCAATTCTGATGATATTAAGGCTCTTCAGAATCTACTGAAAGGAAAAGAAGATTCAGCAGGAAAACCTCCAGTAGCTACAACTCAAGCACTTGGTGAAGAGGATTCAGCAGGAAAACCTCCAGTAGCTACAACTCAAGCACTTGGTGAAGAGGATTCAGCAGGAAAACCCCCAGTAGCTACAACTCAAGCACTTGGTGAAGAGGATTCAGTAGGAAAACCCCCAATAGCTACAACTCAAGCACTTGGTGAAGAAGATTCAGCAGGAAAACCCCCAATAGCTACAACTCAAGCACTTGGTTCAGCAGGAAAACCTCCAATAGCTACAACTCAAGCACTTGGTGAAGAGGATTCAGTAGGAAAACCCCCAATAGCTACAACTCAAGCACTTGGTGAAGAGGATTCAGCAGGAAAACCCCCAATAGCTACAACTCAAGCACTTGGTGAAGAGGATGCAGTAGGAAAACCTCCAGTAGCTACAACTCAAGCACTTGGTAAAGAGGATGTAGCAGGAAAACCTCCAATAGTTTCAACCCAAGCACTTGGTGAAGAGGATGCAGCAGGAAAACCTCCAATAGCTACAACTCAAGCACTTGGTGAAGAAGATTCAGCAGGAAAACCCCCAGTAGCTACAACTCAAGCACTTGGTGAAGAGGATTCAGCAGGAAAACCTCCAATAGCTACAACTCAAGCACTTGGTGAAGAGGATTCAGCAGGGAGACGCCCTTTCTAAATATGACTTGTAATCAAATATTTTGATTACCTAATTAAGCCGCCATAAAAAGCCTTAAAATCTAATGCTACCTACTTATCAAGGCTATGACTAAAGCATGACCATAAGATTCAATTTCAGAAAGGTTGAAATTTGAAATTAGGGGCGGCTTTGTAGGTAATCAGATCAAATATTTTCTAAGTTATTCTGGTAAATATTCGGGAATATTAGTTACTATCATATTTAGATGATGTTTTAAGACCATGAATAAAATAGCAGTAGTCGGCGGGGAAAAAGATTTTAATTTAATTCGTTTAATTACGCTATTAAGTGAGCGTGGCTTATCGATTAAAGTGGTTCTTTGCGGTGACAATAGTTTTCATAAATTTCATTACGATTTAAAAAGTAATCATTTATTTTTTAATGATCAGATTTTTGACGTTACCGCAATTTTCATGCGTACAGATGTTTTTCAATATTTAGACACTCAAAATCCTCATGATCATGATCTGGCACATACTTGGAAGCAAATATTTTCTGCTTGGACTTTAGCTAATCCAGACGTAAAAGTATTCAATCGCAGTTTACTTTCCGCACCATTCTTTCAAAAAATTTATGTATTGAACCTAGCTCACAGATTAGGTATCTCAATACCAGATACTTATATTAGCAATTCTGTAAGGGATTTGAATTTATTAACTGATAAAGAAAAAATGATTAGAAAGCCCGTTTCTGGAGGGGATTATACTAAAGAATTAAATAAATTTGACGAGACTGTCTATGTAGAACAGGTCACGAGGTCTCCCATGATATGTCAGAGTCTTTTAGACTACCCTGAACTGAGGGTCTTTAAGATTGGTAAAGATTTTTTTAGCTTTGAAATTAATTCTACTGCGCTCGATTATCGAGCAAATAATGAGGATAATTCTATGAGATTAATTGAAAATGATTCAAATCTAATCATGAAGCTTGATGAGCTGAATCAGCACTTAGGATTAGATTTTTCGGCCGCAGATCTTAAATTTTCTAAAAAGACCTCGACTTTTAATTTACTTGAAATTAATACGAGTCCTATGTTTGCTGGTTTCGATCGAGTGGCAAATGGTAGGTTAATAGACTCGATGATTAATTTTCTCTCTGAACACTAATATTCTTCTTCCTCTAGCAAATGATCATCCTTAGCCATCATGCTGAGTATGGCTAAACAAGCACGGTTACCACTCTTCGCTTGATTAGCTCTATAATTATCATTATGGTAGAAATGAATCGTAGAAATTTTCTTAACGCGGCCGCTTTCACTGGCTTAGGGCTTGGACTTAGTAATGTACTAGGTGCTTGCTCTAAAGGAGCGAAATTTAATATAAATGAACTCTACCCCATTTATAAAAATGGTCAATATCAAGAGAAAAATTTTGAACACCTGACTAAAAACGATAAACTCGGCTTAAGCCCAGAGATTATAAAAAACCATCTAGGGCTATATTCTAATTACGTTAAAAATGTAAATCAAGCTGAAGCAGAAATGGCAGTAGGTAATATCACAGAATTTGGACTAAAACACCTAGCCTTCTCTCTAAATGGCATGGCTTTACATGATATCTATTTTACGAACATGAGTACAGAAGAATCTAAGCGTAGTTCTAGCCTAAATAGAACTATTGATAAAACTTTTGGGTCCTTCGATGCCTATATGAAAAATTTAACTGAACTTGCGATGAAAGTAGAAGGCTGGTCAGTAACGGGTCTTAATCTACTTAACGGTAAAATTTTTAATTACGCTCTGCAAGATCATTCTGCTAATTTCCCTAATTTTATAGTTCCAATATTAGCTCTAGATGTTTACGAACATGCTTATGTAGCTGATTTCAAGAAAGAAGGAAAAGCTAAATATCTTGAAGCTTTTACTAAAATTATTGATTGGGATGTAGTAAGCCGTAGGTTTGACCTAGTTAAAAACTTAGCCTAAGAGACTGCTGTATAACTACATTTTCTGCGTTTTCGTTGTCCTCATGATCCTCATGCACGCTAAGTGCACTGCGGTCATTCGTTCGCCTCAGCCTTGAAACTGCACGTTATACAGCAGTCTCTAACTGGGTATCGCTGTATGACTCCAATTTCTGCGTTTTCGTCGTCCTCATGATCCTCATGCACGCTAAGGAAGTGATGAAAAATTTCATTTTTCATCACGGACTGTCAGGTAAAGAGATTAAGGATCCGCTCCCCGAGCTAGGTTTTATACCTCGGTCGGGGTCGAAAAATGCTAAAAACAGCATTTTTCAGCGGATCCTTAAGTGCACTGCGGTCATTCGTCCTCCTCGGCCTTGAACTTGTTCGTTTGGCTACACGCCCCTAAGAGACCGCAGTATAACTACATTCTCTGCGTTTTCGTCGTCCTCATGACTTAATCTGAAAATCACCGCCCCAGCATATTCTATAAACTAGATTAGTAGCAAGCTCACTTGCTATATCCATAATATTTTCACGCACATCTTGACTAAGTAAAGCTTCTAGACCTAAATTGCCGAGAGAATCTCGATCCTCTTGAACATAATCTATAAATTC
>JBJTTW010000129.1:0-975 GCA_046080385.1 bacterium | reverse complement strand
AGGGTTTAATGGCATCCTAGAGTCTTTTAAATCTCATCCAGATTCTTTAGTGAAAGCCTTAGTGAATATTACTGCGAAAGAAGTTAATCCTTTCGTTGGCTATAATTTTGATGATTTAACCAAAGGCACACAAGCAAGATTAGGTCAGATTTTAGAAGCTGTTAAACCACTTGAGACTAAACTTACAGAACCCTCAGCCGTGGCTCAATTCTCACAAGATAAAGCACAAGTAGATAAGTACTTAACTAAAATAGTTCATCATGGTAAAGTCGCATAGCGAGTTAAGCTGAACATTTATGCACCCTAAAATATCTAGCCCCAGCTTCATAACAGAGCTTATTATATTCTCTCGTTAATAAATCAAGGTGAGACAAATGTGCAAGTTTAGTTTTCGTATTTTCGTCATCCTCAATAAGGCACTGCTCGCGAACTGTATTTTCTGCATTTAAAGCAGCACCTAAAAAAGACTTACGACTAGCTCCTATCAGTATTTCAGGATTAAATCCCTGAGAGCGTTGCATAATTTTATTTTCTGTATTTTTAAGTTTCGGCAAAATCTCAATTAAATCATAGCTGTGCTTATAGTTTTTACCAAAACCTAATCCTGGATCAAGAATTACCCTAGCTAAGTCAATACCATAATTTTCACATGAATCTAAAAATCGAGAGAAAAAAGCTATCAAATGCATTTCAAAAGCGGCTTTCTCATTTTTAGCCCAAGGATAATCACTTAAATAATAGTCTTCTCGCACTTCTAAAGCCTTAAGAGTCGGTGGTACACCACCTTTCGAGTGCATGGCGATAAGCTTAATTCTCTGTTCTCTATCATACTTAGAAATAAGCTCAAGCTTACGCTCATCAGTAAAGCCTTCTACATCATTTAAGAAAGATATTTTGTCTCTAAAAAAAGGCTCTGAGAGTAAAGCCTCCATAACTTCATATTTACGCGTATCTATAGATAAAGGAAAATCATAT
>JBJTTW010000128.1:0-778 GCA_046080385.1 bacterium | reverse complement strand
GGTTACAGAACACCACTTGAAGTGTTTTTTGATACGGGATAGCCCAAAACTTTCTCCTGAAACAAGCTTCTAAAGTACGGTTCGTACTAGCCATGCTAATGGCATAAAGTGAAGAGAGATGGAATTTCTTGCAGAAATTTCATCTCTCTTGATAAACTTCTCTCTGAAATCTAATTAACAATGGGCTTAAATTTTTAATAATTTAACTTCAGATCTGAACTCAGGTATATCAAGCTCAACTTCAACAACACTCTTATCTAAAGAAATAAACCCATCTGGGATCAATTCTGGATGATTAGACTGAAGAAGTATTTTATCTAAAGCTTGATTACGCTTTTTAACCAAAAAACTTATAGAAGAGTATCGTTTTAACACATTAATATCATGATCAATAAATGGTGTCTCAACTATAAAGCTAGGTCTTGATGATGCAGAAACAGTTAAGCCTCCAATACATAATAAAAAAAATAAAAAACAAGACAGCAATTTAAGCATAAATAAAAATCTCTTGGCAATGTATACTAACATAAGGCTAGGGATAATTTCAAGGTTAATGATCATAATATTATCTGATTACCTATGAAGCCGCCAAAAAAACAGCATAAGTGCTAGCCACGCTTACTTATGTAAGGTATGATTAAGGGACTGTTGCCAATCCCAACAAGTAAATACCGACAAGTATTCAGATCAAGAGCCTTTTCGGGACTAGGTTTTAATGATAGGATATAAGAAGATATGTTTAGTAACGAGTCTCTTCAATTAGATTTCCATTCAAAGC
>JBJTTW010000127.1:0-7973 GCA_046080385.1 bacterium | reverse complement strand
TGAAAAAATTGAGCTTGCAGCTAGTCAAACGGAAAACGTTAGCAATGCTGAGCCCGAAGCGGCAGAGACAGAAGCAAACAATAGACCTGCTTCACTCCTAACTAACAATAAAACAGCAAATTTAAATATAGATTCCACGTCTACTCCATCAACTACCTCAATTCCCACCGTTACAGCAGCTAATGATCTAACTAAAAACCAACTAGCGAAGGATCTAGATTCCTTAAATGAAGAATTCGCAGATCTAGGATAAAGCAAAGCAAACTGGGAAAATATCCTTTAATGGCAAAGCTTTATCAAATACAACAAGAAATAAAAAAATACTTTATGGGTAAAACTCCTAACCCTAAAATCCTTTCCCTACAAGTCCAAAAAGAACTTAGTATTTATAAAAGTCTCGCTTTAGAAAAAATAAATATTACAATGAAACAAAGTTTCCCACTCTGTTTCAAAATTCTTAAAGACTACTGGGGGGAAATCATCGTCGATTTTTATCATAACTTTCCAAGTAAATCAGCTGTTTATCTTCAAATAACCAAAAATTTCCCTGAATATTTAAAAAGCCTAAAATTTAAAATGAAATTTAAAAATGCAAATTTTCCAAAATGGTTAAATGAATTAGCAGAATATGAATGGGCCGAATTAGACCTTTCTACCTTTCACCCACAGGACTTTACAAATTCTGAAAGAAAAAAAGATCTAAATGAGGGAGATTACGTTAAATTGATGAAAGCTCATAAGATTTTTAAATTTGATTACCCTGTAAGTAAAATCGTTGAGCATTTAAATAGCAAACGTAAAATCTATAATCTCGCTTTTTTTAAAAAGCAGAAGGAAACTTTACTGATTTTCAGAGATAAGCAGGATAAAGTAAGGTATTTTCTGCTTTCACCCGGAAGTTATTTTCTAGTCGATAATTTAAGATATGGAATAGGACTCGGGGATTTATATGAAAAATTCATGGATAAGTTTAATATTAAAGAAAAAGAAAGACTAGATACTAATCAGAAAATCCAAAGTTTACTCTCGAATTTTAGGCAACAGGGGATTTTAACCTAAACTTAACCTAGTTCTGGATCTAATCTAATAGATAAGGTATGTCAACACCGTTTATTAATCCATATGAAACTAAGGACGTAGTTGCCACGTCGCTTAATAATCTTGATAAGCAAAGTCAGAGCATAATCTCTTATTTAGATGGACTTTTCTCATCTGGAATCGTCAAGGATAAGCAAATAATTCTTGATGATGGTACTGTAGAGACTTTAAAACCCTTCCAAGTAGCGAATAATCAAGGTGCTTTCTGGGACAAAGGCACTACTTATTATTTTCAACCTGTCGCAGATAGGCTCAGGGAAATTAGTTTAGAAATACAGGGAAGATTAAATCCAACTGATATTTCAGGCACTCTCAAAGCTGGAATTACGGGTCTCTTTTCAAAGACTTTAGATGATAGTAGAAAGCAAATATCAGATGATGGCACAGATGAATATGCTAACGACTGGAAATATGAGAAGTGGTATGAAGACACTTCTCATTCCAATAATCCTATTAATAATGCAGCCACTCTTGATGATTTTCTCAACGCTATTGGAACAGCTGCCTTTAAAATGGTTAACGCCGCAGCCGATGAAGTTGCTACCACTGAGGCTATAACTAATAATAGTGGTCTTAAAGTTAATATTAACCTAGATAGCATAGCGAAACTCTTGGATGACGGGGATAATTTTTATAACGACGACAATACAATTGATAATCCAAATACAACAGTTATTGAAGGTGCTGATTCTAATAAACAACCTGAGTTTTATCTCATTGGTAATAGAAAATTACCTGTCTTCGGGGCTGTAGAAAATGCTCCAAATCCTACTGACTCTAAATACTCTTCTGGAACAAATACTGGAATAAATCACCCAGACTACAAACAAGATCTTTATAATTATCAAAACAAACGGATCGATCCGAATAGTATTTACTGGAATGATGGAACAAGAGATCCTGAAGAAGTTTTCTATGATATGGTGGCAATAGCAATTACTCAGCGAAAAGTAGAAAAATATGACAGCTCTGCACCAGATTATATAAGAAGTGGCAATTTTGCAACCGCTGAAGACGCCCGCAAAGATCTTAAAAATATCGCTGGTAGTTATTTCAAAGATAGTCAAGCTTGGTATGACAGTGCAACCCCTCGTAATTTAGATTCTAATCTCACACCTAAGCCTCCTGCTTTTCTTCTTGGTAAATCTAATAACGGCACAATAAACTATAGCAATCATGATGGTTCTTACGGTGCTTTTAAAGCCACTGATCCAGGTAGCTTATCTAGTTTAATTTCTGCAGCGACGACTGGAGCGACGACTGGTATTAATGCTGCTGAAGCCAATGCCATAATAGCAAACTGGGACTGGAATGGTACTTTACCAGTACCTACTGGTATATCAACACCTTTAGCTCTTTCAATTCCTCCAACGCAAAATGAACTTGATGAAGCATATAAAAACTTTAAGAACAATGTTGACAAGATTACTAAATACTACACTCAGTCTTATATAAGTGCCTCCTTAACTTCCACCTTCGGAAAAAAAAATGCTGCAATATCTACAAAGAACTTCTTAATCCATGAGGCTCTGAATAACTTAGACCCATTAAAAAACCCCTACCTCCAAGAAGCTGGTGATAAAGATGTAGTTAAGTTTGATAAGCTACTTGCGGATACATCTGGATATTTACGAAATGCACAAGATTCTACAAATAATCAAATGATGCAATTAATGGATTTATTTCTTGAAAATTTCGATATTAGCACAAGTCGCTACGTAGAAGATAAAAGAACTCTAATCGATTTATTTTCAGGAAAATTACTGGAAACTGCTGGGGAAAATGCTGAAGTTAGAAAATCATTATTCCAAAACATCAGCTCAGCAACAAAAGATATCACTTCTCAAATCAAAAATGCTCTTACAAGAGGTATTCCAGACTCTGCAGAAAGCCAATTTACCTTAGATTTATTTAATCAAACTGCTGTTAGAAAGGAGGATTATGGCCTTTCACCTATTCCAGCAAATCCACTAGATTCCAGCAAACATTTCTTACCAAGCTCTTGGGCAAATAATAAAGATAAATTCTTGCCTGCTATGTATTATTACAGTCTAGCGAACCCCACTCCAAGCGGTGATGAAGCCAACAATACACTTAATGGTACTAATGCCAAAAATGGTTTACCTGCTGGCTTTCCAATCATGGATGTGCGGGATTTTGATCAGTTTTTTAAAGCGACTAAATTAGCACTAACTAATCACATAATGGGTTATTTGAACACTGGCGGTGCTCCATTCATAGCTTCAAATAATTTAACTAGTTTATACAATGAAATGGGGGCTTTTCTTACTGATTCTGTTGTACTCGGAACTTATCCAAGCTGGACAGCAGCAGGTTTCACGGCTGGCAGCGAAGATGATATATTCGGAACCCTAGATTTGAGTCCTACTGCTGATAAAACGAATTTCTCCAGAGCGATTCAGCTTTATAAATCATTAGATAAAATTATAAACGATATGAAAGAGCGGGTTTCATCACTTGAACAAAATGTACCCAAGATTCCAAGACCACAAGTTCCAACTGTAGTGCCCGCTCTTCCTGCTGGTACCCTACAAAGCTCCATTACTGGCTATGGAGACAAAGTAAGTCCTTCATTGGTAAAAAGTTTTCTTGAGATGCATGAAGATACTAAAGGTCCAACCGTTAGTGTAGATGCTAACGCAGAGAGCCTTCAAAGAATCAGTTACCTAATAAATACCTTTGATGATTATGCTAAATTTTCTCAAAATAGTGCTTTCGAAGGTATTTACGCTGGCCAAGTCTTCGAAGCAGATAAACAAAACTTCTCTGATCTCAACACGAAAAAACCCGAACCTGGTCCAGACGGCTCAATGCCAGAAGACAAAAGTGTACCAAAACCTCTCATGGCAGCCTCGAGTAGCTCTGTTTTAGTGACTAAACTTGGTCAAATGTTAACAAACAAAGTTAACGACCTTGTCCAAGAAGAGAATAATGTTATTAGTATTACTAGTGTGGACAGAGGCGGTCCTGGTGTGAATGTTGGAAATATAAATATGACTAACACACAATTATCTGGGTCTCAAGAATCACGAACATATTTAAACAATATTTTAAGGCAAATTTCTTCATTATCTGCACAAAACCTTAATATAGATGTATCTGCCATAGCTGCTTCGATATCCAATCAAATGGAAACAGCAATGCAAACGCTTATTACTCGTACAGATGTAAATGATGATTATCGCATGGTCTTTATAGATGATAAAACCATTGATGAATTAATAAGTCTTCGTAATACGCTGGATAAAATCAGCACACCTAGCACGCCAATGAACGCCTTAAAGCAGCTGCTCATCGATGCAGATCTTGATGACTTAAAACTCGACACATACCCTGTTATTAATGCAGGAAATACAAATAACGCTCCTGGTTATTGTCAATATACCTTACTAACATCAGGGCAGAAAAAGTTAATAGATGATATTAGAGATAAAAAATTTGTTATAGATAGATCGACTATCCCACCCACTTATACCATCAATGGTGGTTTACCAATTCTACTACCATCAACTAATTTACCAGATGCTGTTTTAAATACTTTAGGCGACTTAGCCACAAATATACGTAGTATGCTGTACTCGAGCCAACAAGAGAAACCACCAAGGGTAATCAGCCCAGCAGATACTCCTAATCTCTTTTTAGTTATTAATAAATTGAATGGTGCAAAAATTGACTTTGCTAATCTTACTAATGGTGACCCTGTAAGCTACAACAACATTTTAAATGCAAATGTATATGAAGTTGGTCCTGGTCCTACTTTTACAACAAGTACAAGAGCTTTAGATAATGCTACTGATCAAGCCATTATACTAGCGAGAAAAAATTTCCTAGAGGACCTACTATATGAGAAGAAGATTGGTGGAGTAGCAATCAGTAGTCTAAATAAAGGGAATTCTTTAAATCCTTATTATGATTTACTCAAGGCTACCCCTTACACTGCATTAGATCCAGCTAGTAGGGCATTTCCATCTACATTGGCGAGCATCACTGGTAAAAATGTTTTCAAAACACATATAGGTGAGATTGATGCTTTTATTACGGGCTTTAAGGCTAGCTTAGCTGATGCAAGATTGGAAACTCCTTCTAGAAATATTGATCCAACAAGTGCAACAAATAATCCAGCAAACGATCCAATAGTAGCTTTACGTGAAAAGGCTAAATTTAATTTTACTGGAATAGAATCCATCACCAATAGTGATTTTTGGGATGGTATTACTGTTACTGACCCCTTAAACTTAACAGATGGTGAAAGGGGTGCTATAAAAACCGCACTTATTAATTCTAAAGTGGGTTCTCAAAACCTAGAAGACTACACTGGTAACGATAAAACAGATATTATAGATGCAAGAACAAAGCTTTTAGAATTTTTCCTAGAAGGAAAACCAATAGGTGATCCAGCAGCTACTACTCTTCCTGCAACTACAACTGGTCTGCCTTATCCAGCTAACTATACTCTCAATGATATAAAAGAACATGTTAGATATAAGGACCTCATCACCCCAATTACTTATCCCTATCCTAGTGACGACTCAATTAAGACTGGTTCTACTAGCCTTCTTAGTGTCGCAAAATCAGAGCCAATAGAGCTTAACGGCACAGTAAATAATTCTAAAGCTGACTCCTTCACCCTGAGAGAGGTAATGGGCTGTGACAAAGATTTTACAGGGGGTAATATTGCTTTTCGTAATAACGCAGGAGAATATCTTAGAGCAGACGGAACTATTATTCCTACTGGTACTAACCCTCCTTATGATACTACCGTAGGCTTCCCTGATTCCTTAAACGACCTAGAATTTAAAATGAGACACGTTACAGGAGAGTTTACAACAGCGAATAAACAACTCTACATCAGAAAAATGCAGCATTTTAATGTACTTTTTAATACACTTTCTGGTGGTACTACTAAAAATCCAAAACTCGATACTTTTATAGCACCTCCTCAATTATTCGGAAGTGACACGCAGAATCTTAAGCAATACATAGAATCCTTAGCTAGCGACATTACTGGGTCCACACCATTTCAAACAATACTTACGCAAGTAACAAATCTAACACCCATAACTGACAATATAAATGCCTTAGAAGTCTCGTTAGCAGGCGAAATTAGAAAACCTAAATCTGGACCAGAATCTGAAATATACTCTACTATCCATTTACTTACTCAGATAGAAAATCAAACTGGTTCAACACCTCCAAATTATAATGCTGGAATTATACAGTTATTAAATAAAAGAAAAATTAAAGATGACACTAAGGCCGCACCTATCATAGATTTAGAACATAGAGCAGCTACGGCTATCTCACCTAAAGATGGACTATATCAATACAGTGGCTATTATGCTAATAAACAATATTTATCTTACGACTCAATAAAACCCCCAACAGACCCACGCAATTCCGTCACTGGCCGCAATATAGCACCAGACACAACTAGTTTTCCTGATGAGGGCTGGAATCTACAAGCATTATTAGCCACCAAAACAAGTATATCGCCACCATTTACAACATTGGCAGGCGCCCGAGAGTACCTTGTCGGTCTAAATGAAGTTTATAAAGACATGCAAGAATCTAAAAGCCCTGTAATTAAAGAACAGCTTAAAGTTTTCGATCTATGGTTAAGGAATAATTCCTTTTCACCAATTAGTGACAGGGCTTTAAGAGGGAAAGACAGCCTTGAAGCAGATATAAATATATTAGATCATATAACAGAAGGTGCTATCGCCATTGGCGGTACAGATCCAGCAAAAATAAACACTTTTCTCTCAAATTCAAAAACAAAAGCATTAGAAAATAAAAAAAGCCTTGAAGATCTTGATGATATTAGAACAGCTGGAAAAGGCTTTGCACAGAGGATTGATGACGGTTTATCTGCAACAAAACTAAGAGATTATTTTCAAAAAAATATTTTTTATCCTACTAATACTCATTTTCCTAAAGCTGGTTCAGATGACACTAGAGTAAATTTCAATAAAGACTATTTTGGCAGGACCTTAGATAATAGTAATTTACCTGTGTTCGGCGTAAATATATTTGGAACGGATAATAGTACAATACCAGCCACCACATACACGGTACCAACAGATATAGCAACTCATTACGCCAGTGCAAATTCAACAGGTACATTACCAACAGGTCCACTTGTTCCCCCCCCACCTGCTCGTATAGGCAGCAACTCCTATAAAAACTTCGGAAGGATTATAGCTGGTGCTCCAGTCTTAGATCCTCCTTATGAAAAAATTATGAATAACGTTAACATCCTGCTCACTGCACTTACAGCAGCAGAAGGAGCAGGACGCTCCAAAGAAGCAAGTCTATATAAAATCATGATTGGAAACCTACTTGGTGAAGGCACTGGAGTACCTGATGCTGCTTTAATCGCCGCAGCTAGAGGAGAGAATCCTGCTCCTCCTCCTCCTACTCTTATTTTGCCTGGTGACACTCGTTTAATCGATACAACACTTACCTATACTAATAATTACCCTAGCACTAATCTAAAAACAAAAATCCTAGATGAAAGACGTTCAATAGGTGATGCAATAAACCCCGCAGAATATGATGGAGTTATTCCTATTCCTAATACTACTCTCGCCAATTTTGCACTCAGCAGTAAAGCTGATCAACCAACTACTATGCGCACTGTAGGTGTAGAAGGCAAAAGCATTCAAGAATTAGCTATTTTACTCTACATCATGCAAATGTTTGAAGCTAGTAATTGGGACTGGGAAAAATACATTAATGATACTTCTAGATATGAGATAGCAGCAGCGGTCGAATAAAATAGGCGTGTAGCCGAAGTCCCAAATCTAAGAAATAAGATCCTTCTTAAACTCAATAGCCGTCTCAGACTTAATCTT
>JBJTTW010000126.1:0-11236 GCA_046080385.1 bacterium | reverse complement strand
AAAGCTTTGAATGGAAATCTAATTGAAGAGACTCGTTACTAAACATATCTTCTTATATCCTATCATTAAAACCTAGTCCTGAAAAGGCTCTTGATCTGAATACTTGTCGGTATTTACTTGTTGGGATTGGCAACAGTCCCTAATTACGAGTGGCGTTTAAACGGTCAATAGTGTCATCAACTTGAACATCTGCCGCAGCCGTAGATGCCTGTGCTTATGTATTTGTAATTACAGTATTTGTACTTGAAGTTTTAATTGCAGAACCGATAGTACCCATACATAATCCTCTATTAATGAGTTTTAACAGTTAGTAATTAAAATATGGTTAATAGAAGAGGCTGACGGGCACTAATACTGTGTTTTTGTTTTTTAAGGCTTCCAAAAACTAGCAGTTTCCCTCCAGAAAGCTATCAAACTCTTCGCGTTAGTAATTTCTGTACGTAAAGCTGCTGCTGCTACTCTTCCAGCCTGTGAATCTATCTTCAGAGCTTCACCCATCTGAGCCTTAAGATCCTTTAAAAGACCCTCATTTAAATCAACAAAGAACTTACTCTGGTCATAACGGTTAGGGAAAACATCATCTTTTTCAAAACCAAACTGTCTTTCTAATTCTTTGGCAACATGCCTGCTTAACTTCAGTTCAGTATTCAAAGCAGCGCTGCTCGTTCTACCTGCATCAGTATTCAGAGCAAGAGCGTCAGATTGTTGAGCTTCCAAATCTACAACAGAATTCAAAGTTCCGTTATAAAGCTCTTTAGCTTGTTCTTTACTAATATCACCAAAATCTATTTGATCTATAGTTATCCTCTCTCCAGGAAAAGGGACCAAATCTATTTCATCAGTTATCCTGTCTCCAGTAAAAGCGACATTTTCGACATCAGCTCCAATGGTAAGAGCAGCATTACTAGTATTGTGTGTATATGTTTTGCTGCCATCTTTATTGGTTGCTACTTTGTAATCATTAGCACTACCAGTGAGCGTTACAGTGTCAGTTCCCTCGCCGCCATTGATAGTATTTTTACTATCTTTAGTCATCTGACCTACATTGATTTTGTCATTGCCGCTACCTGCATTTATTTTAGAGCCAGTAGAATCTTTACCGAGCGAAATAGTATCGTTACCAGAACCAGCATCTACGGAGTTATCTTTGCCGTTAATGGTTATGAAATCTTCGCCTGATCCGCTATTAATAGAATTAGAGTTACCAATAATCGATAAAGTATCATTACCTCTACCTGAGTCTATAACATTTTCATCACCAGTACTCTCAAGAACATCATTGCCCAGCCCAAGATTTATGCGATTAGCATCTCCAGTATTGTATACTAAATCATCACCAGAGCCAGTGTTTATAATATTTTCATCACCAGTGTTGTCAACATAGTCTTTACCTGAACCAGTCCTAATTGTGTTCGCATCTCCATTGTTAGAGATGACGTCATTACCCCGACCAGTACTTATACGGTTTTTGTCACCATTATTGCTGATAAAATCATTTCCTTTACCTGTGCGAATAGTATTATTATCAGCATCATTGAGGATAGTGGTATTCTGACCATCTGTCGAAATTACGCTTGTATCATTTTTTGTATTTTTGATAGTTGACTTATTTGAGATGGCATTATCAAACAAGGATGTGTTGAGTGCTAAGCCCACACCAGGAGTTACATCTCGTTCTCTTGCAAGCGTAAGTATTCTTTCTTTACTTCTATTAATCGCTTCCGTGGCTGCAGGATCGTTAGCCGTTGGTGGTACGGTATTTACATTATCTGCTGTTACAGCTCTTACTCCGAAAAAATTCTTAAACCCGTCAATTATGCTCATATATTTGTACTCCGAACTCTCCATTCGGTTATAGCAATGTTATGTTAAGAATTGGTTTAGATTTCTGCTTTATTTTAAAAACCTCGGCTTAAAGCCAGAAATATATAAAATAATCCTGCCGTAATAAGTACCACTGCACTTATTCGAGTTATTAGAAGGTTATTATATTTAAACCAATTAAGCTGTTTCATAAGACCAACAGAGACGCTCGCAAAGAAAATAATCGCTGTGTAACCAAGGGCATAAAAAAACATTACAAATACGCTACCAATGATGGAGCCAGCGGTACTCGCCATAGAAAGGACGCCGAATAAGACCGGACTAGAACAAGGAGAGCTGATTAAGGCGAATAGCATGCCGATAAAGAAGGGTGGTAGTTTTGGCATGCGTGTAACTAGCTGTGGTAAAGGAATCTTAATTAAACCAAGTACCATTAATGCCATAAAAAGAATGAAAACTCCGATGACAAGATAAAGCACGGATCTAAATTCAGAAAAAACAGCGAAAGCAAAGTTACTAAAAGCACCAAGTAAACCCATTATTAAAGATGCCCCAAGCACAAATGCAGCAGCTTTATTAAAAGCAGCTTTTTTATCCTCTATGTCAAGTGTACCTATGTAGGCAAGGTTTAGAGGTAAAAGACTAAGTACACATGGACTTAAGCTAGACAAAAGTCCTCCCACTAGAGCAAAAATTAGCATCAAGAAAAAAGAAGTATTTGCTTGATTCACTAATAAAAACTGATTAAAGTCATTAGAGAAAAATTCAGGTATTATTACGGCAAGCATAACTTAATTATAGAGTGAGTTTTACAGCAAAGCATTCAAAGCTGGAATTACCTCGAAAAGATCACCGATGATCGCATAATCAGCTTTTTTAAGTATAGGAGCGTCTTTATCTGTATTAATAGCGACTATAACTTTACTTGAACCCATTCCCGCAAAATGCTGAATAGCCCCAGAAATTCCAGAAGCTATATAGAGATTAGGACTAACTACTTTACCAGTCTGCCCAACTTGCATACTGTGAGGGGCATAGCCACTATCTACTGCTGCCCTAGATGCTCCCACTGCGGCACCTATTTTCCCAGCTAATTCTCTTAAAATACTGAAGTTCTCACTGTTTCCCATCGCTCTGCCACCTGAAATGATAATGGCTGCTTCGGTGAGTGAAGGTTCTTTAGATGCAGCTGCTTTAAATTCTATACATTTTATTCTTGTTTCTGTTGGCTCTGTTTCTAAGCTGATGATTTCGGTATTCGTTCTAGGGATTCCTTCTTCTATACGAATACTATTAGGTCTAAAGCTAATAAAAGAGGCTTTGCCTTCTGTTAACGAAGATTTTAAAGAAAGTTTATTCGAGTACATGGATCTTAAAACAGATTTTTCGTTAAAGTCAAAACCAAGACAGTCAGTCGCTATATTAGCGTCTAATTTAGCAGCTAGTATAGCTAAAACAGTCTCTGTATCTGGGGAGTGGTTAGCGAAAACTAAGTTCGCTGATTCTTTAATAAAAGCTTCTTCTAGTTTAGCTTTATAAATGTCAGAGCTGAAAATTTTTACTGATGATGAATCTAAAGAATATAACTTAGCTGGACCGATATTTTTAATTTCTTCTATTGAAGAAGTTAAATTTTCACCAAGGATAATAGCTGAAACGTTTTCCGCACCAACATTTTTAATAGAAAATTTTAGTAATTCTTTAGAAGAATCACTGAGAACAAGCTTTCCAGCCTCTTTTAGGCTTTCTTTAGCTTCGCAGAAAACTAAGACTTTCATATATAGATATAATACCCAGCATTTTGTTTTTGAGTCACGCTTAGTTTTGAAAATATTCTCGAGCTAAAGCTTCTTCTAATCCGAGCTTAGTCTGACCAGTTTCAACCATCTCTCTTGCTATGGTTTCGTCCATAATTTGATGAAACATTTCTTCTGATTTACTCGGTCCTAAAATGCCGTTACTATCCATTTTAGGATGCATCTCCTTTAACATCATTTGCATAAACATAGCCTCAAACTCTTTTGCTGTAGCCTTTTCTTGAGAGTTGTTAACCTTAACTTCACTTGGTATATTTGAAAAATCATTGTTTATTTTCATATATTGATCTTTTTATCTAAGTTCCACAGGCTTTAAGAGTTTTAAATTTTTACTCTAAAATACTCTTCTTTATCAAAACTATCTGTTAAAACCAGCCATCTTCCAGTATCAATTCCTTTACTTGGTAAATCTACGACATATTCCTGTATTGAATTTGCTGGTATATCACGCTTGTCGAAATAACTAAAGGTTTTGATGGCGTGTTTAACGTAGCCGAGGTTATCTACTACTTTTAAGTTAGCTAGGCGCAAAGCTTGATTATTTTTATTTTCTATCTGTAACTTAAGTTTATCTCTGCTTTTATTTAGTATTTTTACTGAAACTTTGGTATCTACTGGCGGCATGGCTTGTTCGGTGCAGGTTTTATTTTCCATATTAATTAGGCTTAAGGTCATCGGCAGCCCAGGCTCGATTTTTAATTCTTTACCGTTTTCTGAAATAAAAGAGACTAAAGCTAATCCAGCACCAGTTCCAGCAGCTATCATTAAATTAGAACCACTTAAAGATGAGCCTAATACTCCAGCGAAGCGAAAGCCGATTATGGCTCCTAGTGCTGCGCCACCTAATACTTTTACGGAACCTTGTCCTACAGCTTTAAGTAATTTATGTTTATCTTCTACTAGGCTACCATCCGCTAGTATCTTTATGGAGTTTATATTATCAGGGAACACTATTTCTTTAAATTCAATATCCACCCTTCCAGCTCGTCTAAAACTCTTTTCATTAGTGATGTTTGTGATATGCCCTTTAACTTTACTGTTTTTAGGAATGAGTACCACTCCATTGTCTAGGATGACATCTTCTACTACTCTTGCGATAAAGTGTTCCCCTTCTTGAGTGTGTTTGTCAACAGGCCATTCTGCGACTACCTGAACTGGAGTGGTTTCTAAGGCTCCGAGTTTGACTGGATTTGCGTAAGCTTGCCCAGCTTTCAAAAAAAAATATTCACCGCCTGAAATAGATATGAGGTTAATTAACAAAACAATAGTTAGGACTTTGGAAAAAATACAGTGGTTATTAGCAGTTGCTTCTTTACTCTTCAGAAATTCTAAAATATAAGGAAGATATTTCACCATATAAATTCGCCTTAAATAACTTCCAACTCAGCCTGTAATGCGCCAGAGGCTTTCAGGGCTTGCATAATCGAAATCATGTCTTTAGCTTTAATGCCGATCTTATTAAGTTCTTTAACTAAATCTGCTAGAGATGTAGCTTCTGCGAGTTCGACATATTTAGTATATGTATCGCTGTAGTCAATGGCTGAATTGGAGAAGCTTTGAGTGACTATGCCGCCTCCTGCTCCACTCTCGGTATTATTGTTAATAGTACTGCCGCCAGTTGCGGTATTGACGTTGGCGAGAGTATTAACGAATGGCTGTGAGATATTATTATTAGTTCTAACGGTGATAGATATTCCACCATGGGAAAGTGCTACTGGAGATAGTTTGACATCTTGTCCGACTACTATAGTGCCAGTTCTTTCCATGATGACTACTTTAGCTTCATTTTCAGCATTAACTCTGAGATCGCCTAACTGGGCTAAAGCTACTATTGGATTATCTCCAGCTCCATTTAATTCTATTTTTACTGTTCTGCCATCTACTACTGCTGCACGACGGTTTAGATTAGAATTATTTATTGCTTCTACTATCTTATTAGTAGTGGCGAAATCAATTTTATCAGTAGTAAGTATTAGACCATTAGCTGTATTAATCTCAGTCGGTAAAGGAAACTCGATTATCCCGCCTTTCGGTATTCTGCCAGAGTTCGGAGAGCCTTCTCTTACTAAGCTGCCATTAGCTTCAATCTCATAGCCTGAGCTTATAACGGGACCCTGAACAGTCGCATAAACTCGACCGTCAGCAGCTTTCATTAATGATTGTAAAAGTATTCCACCCGTTAGGTTTCTTGCTGTAGAGACAGAAGAAATATCTACATCAAAACGATCACCCTCTTTTGAATAAGGTCCTATTTTAGCTGTAATCATTACGGCAGCTATATTCCCGACTGCTCCACCATTTAATTGTTTAAGTGCAGCTAAGGCAGACTGTCCTGGGTTATTCGTGTCTAAATTCTTGACATCGATTTGGTTATTAACAAGGAAGTCTTTAATATTTACACCAAAGTTCTCAAGCATATTTATTTGAGCTAAATTTGTCGCTATATTATTCCTATCACCACTATTACTTGGGAGTCCCGCTACTAAGCCATAGCCTATTAAATAATGATCACGAAGACCTTGCACCTTCGTTATATCTTTTACTCTAACGATAATAGCTGCTGATGGTAAGCTTGCCGATAGGAAAAATAAAAATAGTAAGAGGAGGCGCATCTATTATCTTATTGACCTATTGCGGAAAATATCTATAGGTTAAATATAGGATTTAGTTGTTTTTGAATTTCTTAGCGTTTTGCTTGTCACCAATTGAAATAAAGAAATCATAAGCCTTTTCACAGGCTTGTTCCATGGAAATATTCGTAATGTGATAGATGTCATTAGCATGAAATTTATGTGAGCCTTCTTGGTATTCTTCAATGGCGGAGAGCATTTCAGTGAAAAAATCTTTAGTTTTTTGCAAGTAAAGCTTGTCTTTTTTATTTTTAAAAGTATAGTATTTTAGATTAAGATCAGCTAAATAGAAAAGGGTTTTCCAGCTTATATCTAATATCTTTTCCTCGCTAAAGTATTTATGGGATCTTTCAAGGTGATCTTCGGCGATAGGATAGGTGTGTTCATTTAGTACGGCTGGATTTAGGATTAAAATTCCTATTAATGTTTCAGTGACGGCATTTTGCAAATTAGCCTGAGTCGCTTTGTATAATTTTTTAGCTTTTATTAGGGAATTTAGTGAATCCTCGAATTTCCCGATATTTGCAAAAAGGTCTCCCATTGCTTGATATATATTGGCTTCACCAATTTTATTATTTTCGCTTTTAAAAATCCCTATCGCTTTTTCAAAATAATCTATGGCTACTGCGAAATTTTCTTCGTTTAAATTATGTTTTCTTGCATTAATATTAATCAGACCATAAGCAAGGTCTACATATTTATTTGCAACTTCCTCGACATTTCCAAGCTTAGAAGCAAGTTTAATAATTTCTTGAGCTTTAGTTGTAAGATCATCGCTATTACCCTCCATAAGGCATTCTTGGAATCTAATATTTTCGGCTTGTAGTAAGTGGTGAAAACGCTTTAGTTCTTTAAAATATTCACAGGAAGTATCTATAATTTGGCGAATCTGTTTAGTATCGCCACCATTTTTAATAAGGATTCCAGCAAATATCTGCCCTGCTTGAGCTTGGAAGAATTTAGGTATATCTTCTTTTAGAAGGCGTAGTGCTAGTGCCTCAATTTCATCATATCTGCCTTGAATTGAAAGTAGTGAAAGTTCTTGAATATCAACATTTAATTTATCAAAAAGACTGCACTGCATATTTTTTTCTTTAGCACGGGCTAAATAAAGTTCTGCATCTCTGAGATTTCCATTGACTAGTGACTGAGAAGCTAGTATTGAGTTGATTAGAGATAGTGCGATATTGTTACCAACTTGATTGTAAAGATTAATTGCTTTACTGAAATATTCTTCCTCCCCGAACTCATTTGCATAAAAAAGATATACTTCTGCAAGTCCATTCCTGTTTTTATCTTTGCCAAACAGTATCTCAGCATCTTCTGCAAATTCACGATTCTTCGTTAATAGAGCTTTAAGTAAGAATAATCTAGCTTTGGTTGAGTCATATTTAGCTTGTTCGCTGAATTTGATTAAATTATCTATCTGCTCTAGGCTAACTATGGAAATTAAATCTTTACTGAGATGAGCCTCCTGTAAGGAAATTTCTACTGATTTTGCTAAGGTAAGAATCGCAAAATCGATTTTCCCCTCAGCGATAAGCTCATCAAAAGCTTTTTCTAGAAGCAGGTCTGGGTCTTCATAATGTTCGTTTGATTTTAAATATTCAGCTCCCCAGTAAACTTTCGAGAGCATGGATGAAAATGCTTTATATATGTTGCTGGAAATATCATTTTTAAAACGTCCTAATACTGGTCTAAGATTACCTTCGAGAAGAAATTCTAAAAAAAGTTTAAAAGGGCTGAAAGACTTGCGATCTTTGATTAAGTCATAAGCATCTAAATACAAACCTTGCTTTAACAGGATTTTAGATTCTAATTCTTTTGCTTCATCCTTTTCAAAATCAGTTTCAGCTAATTTAAAAAGCTTTAAAGAAATATCTATTGCTTTAGAAAAATTATCGGTGTAAAAATAATCCCAATATTGTTCTAATAATGTAGACCTAGGTTCTTGTTTGGAGAAGTCTTCGTGCATTTAGTAATCTCTTCTTTAAATCTTAACCTAGTAGTCTCAAAAGCTAAAATACCTGAGAAGAAATTTGCAGAACAATCATCAATATTAGCAATTTCATAATTTAAAATATCTTCGTCAATCTCAGAGAATTTTTTTACTAGGCTTAGCTTCTTGAAATTGGATTTGCATATTTCAGCCATATCTTTTAATTGTTCAGCTTTTTCATTTTCTTTTATTAAAGCGTATATATAAGAATTATAAACACCGAGGGCACTTACAGTTGACATCATTGTACTTTGTTCTTGCATTTGGACTTCCTTAACTATTTCTTAACCTTCAAATCATGATAACATACTGAACTTGAAAAGTGTAAAAATTTTTAAAATTTTAAAACTATTAGCTATAAATTGCTAAAATTTATCGATTTTCAATATTTTCAGTGATATTCTTGAAATTTAATGATTCCTAGATACTCAAGAAAAGAAATTACTAAAATATGGTCAGAGGAGCAGACTTGTCAATACTGGCTAGATATAGAGTTAGCTGTTTTACGAGCTCTGGAAGATTTAGCTAAAGTACCTAGTGGTACCTATGAGAAGATTAAGGCTAAAGCTAGCTTTAGTATAGAAAGAATACATGAGTTGGAGAAAGATCTTCAGCATGATATTCTGGCCTTTTTGACTTGTCTTAGTGAAAATATTAATTCAGAAGAATCTCGCTATGTGCATTTAGGACTTACGAGTTCTGATATTAAAGATACAGCTCTTAATTTAGCGATTAGAGATTCTGGAATGATCATAGATAAGGGTTTTCATGAATTATTAGAAGCTTTAAAGTCTAAGGCTCTTGAGTACAAGGGAGTTCCTTGCGTGGCAAGGTCTCATGGTATTCATGCTGAGCCTACGAGTTTTGGTTTAAAACTCTTAAATTTTTATGCTGACATTGAAAGGTCTAGGAAAAATTTCAATTTAGCTTTAGAGGATTTAAGGCTTGGTATGTTTAGTGGAGCGGTTGGGACTTATGCTAATACAGAGCCAGCTATAGAAGAATATGCCTGTAGATATTTAAGTTTAAAACCAGTGAATATAAGCACCCAAGTAATTAGTAGAGATCTATATGCTCATTTGGTAAATTCTTTGGCTGTTGCTGCGACATGCGTCGAAAAAATTGCGGTGGAGATCAGGCATTTACAGCGTACAGAGGTGCTGGAGCTGGAAGAGCCATTTTATGAAAAACAGAAAGGTTCTAGTGCTATGCCACATAAGCGCAATCCTTGGAAGTCAGAGAATCTTTCTGGTTTAGCGAGATTAATGCGTGCCTATGCCTCGGCCTGCCTAGAGGATATAGTGCTGTGGCATGAAAGAGATATGTCTCATAGTGCAGTTGAGAGGGTCGCTCTGGTAGATGCGCTTATATTAATGGACTTTATGCTAAATCGCATAGCGATTATCATTAAAGAGCTGAATGTTTATCCACAGAATATGATGAAGAATTTAAATAGTTTTGGAGGGGTGATATTCTCACAGAAAGTGCTTCTAAGGCTTATAGATAAAGGGCTTTTGCGGGAAGATGCTTATGCGATTATGCAGAAATTAGCGAAACAAGCTTGGAATAAAGAAGATGGAGATTTTAAAAATTTAGTTAAGCAAGCAGATGAGATTCTTGCACGTCTAAGCTTAGATGAAATAGAGAGCTGCTTTGATTATCAGCAAGATTTAAAGTATGAAGATTTTATCTTTCAGAGAGTATTAGGTAGCTAAATTATCTAGAATAATACTCAACTATCATTATCTCGTTAACTGGAACTGGGATAGATTTTCTTTCTGGTATTTCTGTAAGCTCACCATCGAAAGAATCTTTATCTCTCTTAATGTAAGAGAGGGCATCCACCCAATTCTTCATAGCTTCTTCTACGGCTGGGATTTTACGGGATTTTTCTTTAAGGGTAATGATATCACCAGGGAAAAGTCTGTATGAAGGGATATCTACTTTAAAGCTGTTAACTAAAATATGACCATGAGATACTAGTTGTCTTGCTCCGAAAATAGTCGAAGAAAAACCCATTCTCATGACGATGTTATCAAGCCTAGTTTCTAAAAGCTGCATAAGAATCTCACCAGTAGGTCCTTTCATCTTAGTAGCTTTATCAACATAACGCTTAAACTGTTTTTCAAGGATAACTCCGTAGCTGAATCTTAATTTCTGCTTCTCTTCTAAAAGAATTTTATATTCAGAAGGCTTAGTTCTTTTTTGACCGTGCATACCAGCTCGGTATGGTCTTTTCGCGATATCGAAAACAGGCATGCCATTTAAGACCTGACCGTATCTTCTTGAAAGTTTATTTTTTGGACCTGTATATCTAGCCATAGAAAAAACTATGATAACTCAAAAGCTTACTTTTCTGCAAAATTTTAATTTTAGTTATAGAATTTCATTCCTGTGAAAGTTATGAAATTTGATTAAAGCGTTAAAATTTTAATTATGAATCTCGTAAAAGATATTAGGAATTATTCGAGCATTACCTGCAACAGCAAAGAAGTTCAAGCAGCTTCAATTTTTGTCTGTATTAAAGGTACTCACGCTGATGGTCATAAATATATAGAGCAGGCTGCAAATGCGGGTGCGAGCTTGATTGTAATTTCTAATGAATTTGCAAAATCAGAGAGCATTTTTTTGGATTCAGTAAAGAAAAATTATCCTCAAGTGGAATTTCTCTCTAGTGAAGATACGCGTATAAGTTTAGCTGAGCTTGCGGCTAAATTTTTCAATGAGCCAAGTAAGCATATTGATGTCTATGGTGTAACTGGGACTAATGGTAAAACTACGGTTACGCACCTTATACAGGAAATCTTTGACGATGGAAGTGTAGCCGACGAAAACGCAGAAAATGGAGTTCAGCTGCATGCCCATGAAGAGACCGCTGCACAACGTGCAGTTTCAAGGCTGAGGAGGACGAATGACCGCAGTGTATCAAGCATACATGAGGATCATGAGGACGACGAAAACGCAGA
>JBJTTW010000125.1:0-11498 GCA_046080385.1 bacterium | reverse complement strand
TAGTTTTTAGTTATTTACAGATTGATGAAATTAATCAAAAGAAATATATTGACTATCTTTATAATAAAATCTCACAGCGTATGTATAAGTCCAGATCAAATTATCAGAAAGTAAATTCAAAGTAAAAAGATCATGTTAAGCGAAAACTTGTTTCAGAGCGGCTTGCAGCTGGCTAATCATGGCGTAGTGTATCTAAATTGCACTAGAAGAACCTTAAAAAATAAACTCAAAATAAAAGATCCCCGAAACACTCAACACTAATAAAAACTAATGCTATAATTTTCAGTCTCATGGCCTTCACTAAAAAACCATTTAAGAATTTTAAGAAAACCCCTAAAATCATCGTGGTAGATGAAAGAGAGGTTGATTATAAAAATACTGACGTGCTTAAGAATTTTATCGACTATAACACTGGTAAAATACTTAACCTTCGCCAGGCTGGTCTTAAAGCTAAGGTAATTAGAAAAGTTAAAAGAGCTATAAAAAGATCTAGAGCTGTAGGTTTGATGCCTTTTACGACTACAGTAAATCACTAAGAGTTTTAAGAGAGTAAATTTAGGAAAAATATTATGTCAAAAGTGTGTGCGATAACAGGTAAAAAAGCAGGTAAAGGTTGGAGATATGCTTTCTTAAGATCTCACTATAACCCTACTGCTAAAAGAAGATTTGAGCCTAATCTTCAGACTATCGTTGCCATTATTGATGGTAAAAAACAGAAAATAAAAGTTTCTACTAAAGCTATTAAAACCTTTCCTCATCTTAAGTCTGGCATCACTAGTGCTGAGCTTAAGAAAGGAAGAGCACACAAACGCGTTAAAAACGTTGCATAATATAAAATATCTTGTCAGAAAGTGATTTAATAACAGTAAAAGAGTTAGCTGCGGAATTAGAGATTACGGATCTAGTTCTTAAGAAGCTTTTAAAATTTTTTGAGCTTCCTAATATAAAGGTGAAAAGAAATATTCATCTTACAGATGATGTCGTCGCTATTGTGCGTAGAGTCATGGCTCTTAAAGCAGAAGGTAAGCGTAATAAAGATATAAAACAGCTCTTCGATGACGAGCGTAAAAAAGAGAAAAAGGCTCTAGAGGAAAATAAAAAATCAGAGAAAACAGATTCATCTGATGCAGCTCAGGCTAGCCTAGATATCACAGAAGATAATACGGACACATCTGTAGAAGAGCCTGATTCTTTTAGTTCCGATCAGGCAGATGGTTCGCTAATTAGTTCTGAACATTTAAGCGAAGAAACAGTCAAAGCTAAGAAAGAACCCTCTTATATTCAAGATTTTATTGAAAGTGAAGAAATCGAAGCTAAGTTTGACGTAGAACAGCATGATGTTCAGGCTGAGGCACTCGCCTTAGATGCCCTAGCTGAAGAAGAAGGCAGAGATTTAGATGAAGTAGAACTTACAGAAGAGACTGAAGAGACTACTAAAGATAGTCTTCGTCCACGTAAGATTCGCCATAAGGCTTTTAGCTTTAGATACATACAGCGTGAAATTGCTAATGATACTAAATCGCTTAATTTTCTTAAAAATAAATTAAAAAAGGGTAAATTGACCCATGTTGAAAGACTAAATTTATTAGATTCTCTTGACCGTAGAGCTAAGATGTTAAATAGTTGGATTCAAATTCTGCGTTGGGTTAAAAGTTAATGACTCTTAGATTCCTTACAGCTGGGGAGTCCCATGGACCAGAATTAAACATAATCCTAGAGGGGATTCCCTCGAATATGTCGCTTTTAAAAGAAGACATAGATTTAGATTTAAAACGACGCCAAGGCGGTTACGGCAGAGGGGCTCGCATGAAGATAGAGAAAGATCAAGCTTTCTTTACTGGTGGTGTGAGACATGGAAGAAGCTTTGGTGGAGCACCTCTGAGTATAAAGATTATTAATAAAGATCATGAAAAATGGCTTTATGCCATGAACCCTGCTCCGGTAGACGAGTCCATCGCAGAGGTGAGTGAGCAGCTTGCGGCTAGATTTATTTCTAAGGTAAGACCAGGGCATGCAGATTTAGCTGGTGCTGTTAAATATCATGCCACCGATGTTAGAGATATTTTAGAGAGATCATCTGCGAGGGAAACCACTTCTAGAGTGGTAGTAGGCGCTATTTGTAAGAAGTTTTTAGCGAATTTTGGAATAGATATATTTTCTCATATATTAAATATCGGTGAGATAGGTCTGAGTGAATCTGCAGAAGCTTTAAGAGAGAGTCTTGATTATCAGAGCTTTAAAGATAAAGTCGAGGCTTCGGAATTACGTATCTGTGATAGTTCTGAAACAGAAACACGGATGAAAGAGTATATAAATCAAATCCGCAAAAGCGGTGATACTGTAGGTGGTACCGTAGAAGTTTTTGCAGTAGGCGTGCCTATAGGTTTAGGTAGCCATGTCCAGTGGGATAGAAGATTAGATGGTCTTATAGCACAAGCTTTAATGAGTGTTCATACTGTTAAGTCAGTAGAAATCGGCATGGGGAAGGCAGTAGGAGAGCATCCCGGTTCTGTAGTGCAAGATCAAATTTTTCTTGCCAAAGAAAAGATCAATAAAGAATTTCGTTATTCCCGTAAGTCTAATAACCTTGGTGGTATAGAGGGTGGTATGAGTAATGGTGAGCCGATAGTTTGTAAAGTTGGCGTAAAACCTATTCCTACATTAGTTTCTACTTTAGATTCTATTGATTTAGAAACTCAAGATGATTCTAAATCTCATTTCGAAAGGTCAGATGTTTGTGTAGTTCCTGCTGCTGGAGTGGTTTTAGAAGCGATGTTAGCTTTTACTATCGCAAGAGCTTTTCTTGAGAAATTCGGTGCTGATAGCATGGAAGAGATTCAGCGGAATTATCGTAGTTATCAAGAGTACTGCTTAAGACGTTAGCTAAGGGAGACCCGCCGCACAACGTGCAGTTTCAAGGCTGAGGAGGACCGAATGACCGCAGTGTACTAGAAGTACATGAGGATCATGAGGACGACGAAAACGCAGAAAATGGAGTTGTGCAACGGTCTCCAAGGTCTAAGTAGACTTTAATACCATTATCCTTGCGAGCTTTCATAATAGTCTCACCAAGATTAGATAAGTTAGCGGTGTGTGAAATTAGGTCAGCGACTCGAATTTTATTTTCTGAGATAAGCTGATAGCTTTCTTTAAGATCACTCAGATTTGGTGAATAGCTGCTAATTATGCTTAGCTCTTTATAGTAAATTTCATTATTAGTAAAGGCTTTAGCATTATCAGGAACACTAGAAAAGACTATGATAGTCCCACCATCACGGATATAGCTGATGGCTAAATCGATACATATATTTGCACCAGCTGAAAGGAAAATATAGTCTGGTCTTTCAGCATCATTTGTGAAAGCTATATCATTAAAAACTTGATCAAAACCGCTTTCCTCAGCGAGCTTGCGCTTACTGTCTATGGGATCAGAGCCGTAGAGCTTAATTTCTAGTTTTTTATGGTAGTCTTGCTCGGTATGCAGCTCTGAGACCGAGAAATTTAAAAGATTATTATACTGACGATAGTAATTAATAAGCCTACCGGTAATTAGACCAATAGAACCAAGTCCAAGAATTAAGACATTAACAGAGCCTTTGTGTGAGAGTAATCCAGACTTCTTTATCGCTTTAATGCAACAAGCTACTGGCTCAGTGAAGCTTGCAGAGAGGTTAGAAGTTTCTTCATTCAATTTTATTACAGTATGCTTTAAATGGTCTTCACTGAGTTCTAGATATTCACAAAAGGCTCCTGGATTGAAGTTCGTAGATTTAAACTGTAAGCAAAGGCTTTCCTTGTCATTGAGACAGTAATTACATTTCCCGCAAGGCACATGGTGTGAGGACACTATCCGATCACCTTTTTTTAAATTATATTTTTTACTTAAAGCTTCATTTATTTCAAATACCTCTCCGACCATTTCATGACCTAAGACGGTATTCGGTTTCACTAAAGCCCTTTCTAATTTAAGTAAATCAGAGCCACAGACCCCACAACCCAAAACCTTTATCAAACAGGAGTATTCAGTATCTTGAGGTGTTTCATAATCTATTAAATCTAAAAAAGCCTTAGCTACTGCTTCGGGGGAATAAACTAAAGCTTTCATGGGACTGCTCACAATCTTAATTCTCGCATTAGTCCCTGCATATTTACGACTGCTTAGTGAGTATCTTCTCACCATCAAGTTTATGAAGATGTTTTACGGGTTTATCTCTCCTACAGGCTCTCTCTCGTGATAAATATCTATGTCTTCTTTCTTGCAGGAGGCGAGCTTGATAAGCGGTATATTCACGGTGTGAATAATTACAGAGGCAAACGAAAGCCGCTACTACTGCTACAAGAAAAACAAGATCTATTACAATTCTAAAAATATTTCCTTGTAGAAAAGGCGAACCGCCGAAGGCTGGATTACTTATTAAAGCTATTAGAGATAAAATCCCAAAATTTCTCAGAGATTTTTCTATTGGGAAAGCTTTAATTAAAGTATCTTCTAGTGATCTGAATCCAGATGACAGGGCTGATACAGGTGAATAAGTTTCCCAGAATTGAGAAATACTCTCACTGCGAGATTGAAAGAAAACATTTATTCCAGACAAGGCATCTCTGTAGGACTGGCTCTCAGCAGCAAAAGGCGTAGAAGGTAAATCATTCTTGTTTTTCATATCAGTTACTAGTGAGAAACATTTAAACCCGTTTTTAATCGTCTTTGGACCAAATGCTTCTTTGCAATTAAAAATATTATAAACATTCTTTAATAAATAATTCAATATGTTTTAATCATTAATTTTAAGAAAAAATTTAATTTACTAATATTTCTTTAAGGAAGTGGTGAAAAATTTCATTTTTCATCACGGACTGTCAGGTGAAGAGATTAAGTATCCGCTCCCCGAGCTAGGTTTTATACCTCGGTCGGGGTCGAAAAATGCTAAAAATAGCATTTTTCAGCGGATGCTTAAGTAGGGACTTCTAGTGCTGGGTTTATAATGATTATTGATGCCTGATAAGCCTTTATTTAATTCAAGCGCTGCTTTCTTTATTGAGCAGGTCGCTTTAGATAAATCCTCCGAGTTTAGCGAGATCGCTGAAAAGATAATCGCTGCCGAGCGTTTAAGTTTAGAGGATGGTTATAAAATCATCAGATCTAACGATATTGTAATTTTAGGTCAGTTAGCTAATTTCGTGCGTCAGCGTAAGGCCTATGAAGTTGCTTTAAGAAAGGGTTTTGGTGAAAATATAGCTTTAGAGCAAACGAAAACAGTTTGGTGGAATACTAATCTGCATTTAAATCCTACGAATATCTGTATCGCTAGCTGTGATTTCTGCTCTTTTGCCCGTAAACCTAAAGAAGCTGGGGCTTACACGATGAGTATAGATGAAGCAGTTCATCGTGTCATCATGGCAAGAGAGGAAGGCGCTACTGAAGTTCATATAGTCGGTGGTTTAAATCCTAAATGTCTTATAGAGTATTATTCAGAGCTTATTGCAGCGATAAAGCAGGCAGTGCCAGCGATCCACGTAAAAGCTTTTACAGCAGTGGAGATAGATTTCTTTAAAAAATTCGAAAAAGACATGAGCTATGAAGATATCTTTAATAGGCTTATTGAAGCCGGTTTAGACAGTATGCCGGGTGGCGGGGCTGAGATATTCTCTAGAGCTGTCAGAGACGAGATGTGTCCAGATAAAATTTCTGCTGATAAATGGGTGGAGATTCATCAGCTAGCTCATAGTAAGGGTCTTAAGACTAATGCGACTATGCTTGCTGGTATAGGTGAGGAGCCTGAAGAAAGAATAGATCATTTAGATATATTAAGAAAGGCTCAGGATATTAGCTTAGCTGCGAAGAATCTTAAAGAAGGCTCTTTTCAGACTTTTATTCCTCTTAGCTGCCACTATGAAGGAAACGATCTTCTAGAGCGTGGTATAAAGCCTATCACTGGTCAAGATCAGATTAAGAATATAATCGCCTCTAGGCTTATCTTAGATAATTTTGATCATATTAAAGCCTACTGGATTCAGCTCGGTGAGAAGACTGCACAGGTAGCTCTTTCTATGGGAGCGAATGACTTAGACGGTACAGTTAAAGCTGAGCGTATAACCTTCGCTGCTGGTGCAAGGCAGCGCTCTATGGCTGAAACTACTTTAGTTAATATCATAGAAGGCGCTCGCCTGATTCCAAGAGAAAGGGATACCCTATACAACCCAATTGAATTGAGTTCGCATAGGGTGTGATGAGTTAAAATGAGTATATTACTTTGCAAATCCACAAACCAGTTTTTATAATAGGATCTTTTAGAGGTGGAACTAGTCTGCTGTTCCGTTTACTTAGTGAAAGTGATAAGCTTTGGTCACTGTATCGAGAATCAAATCATATGTGGCAGCCATGGCATAGAGATCCTCGTGAGACGGCAGATACTGTTATTTTAAAGGCAGAAGATGTGAAAGAGGGAGATAGAGAGTATTTTGATAGGCATTATCATTTTAGTGCTTATAATAATCAGATTCTCGGTGAATTAAGTCGAATTCGCTTTCTGAGAAATAAGCTGAGTCTGATATTTAACCTGATAAATGTTTTTAATTATTTTTATAAGTGGATCTATATGAACACTGCTCACAAACGAACAAGTTCAAGGCTGAGGAGGACGAATGACCATACGGAAGCTAAGCTTGGAGCATATAGAATTATAGACAAAACTCCACCCAATTGCTTTAGAGTAGAGTATTTAGCGAAGCTTTATCCTGATGCCAAGTTTATTTATATCACTCGTGATGGTTTAGATAATACCAGTTCACTTATGAATGCTTGGCGATCTAAGCAGAAGTTTCAGTTTCGCTACAGAAAATATCTTGAAGAATATTTGAAGCCATTAGATGGTGTTCAGGGATCACGGAGTGTTAAATATTTTGATATACAAGGCTATCAATCTGATGTCTGGAAATTTGCTATGCCTCCAGGCTGGGAAGCTTATCGTGATAAGACTCTAGCTGAGGTCTGTGCTTTCCAATGGCTTAAGACCCATGAATATGCTTTAAATTCTTTATCTAAGCTTGACCCAGAAAGAGTTATAAGATTTAAATTTGAGGATTTAATGGCAGAGCCACATCGCAGTATAGAAAAGCTTTGCTCTTTTCTTGATATAGAATTTACTTGGAATATGCAGAAAATAGTTAATGAAATGCCTTTGGTTAATACCTTTACCCCAGCGAATGAACGTAAATCAAGAAAGAATCAGGCGGATCTAGAGACTATAAAAGAGTATATTGAGCCTATGCAGCAGTTACTTGGCTATACGAGTGCTTTATGATCAAAATGTATTTAATTTTTGATAATTCTTGATATATGGATATAATATGGATATAATGCGATTACAGGGAATTAAAAGAGTATGAAAGAACTTTATGTCAATGTAGATCACATTGCGACTTTAAGAGAAGCTAGAAAAACTTTTGAGCCAAGTCCACTTGCTTTGGTTAAATTACTAGAGGATACTGCTGTAGCAGGTATCACAACACACCTTCGCGAAGATAGAAGGCATATTCAGGATTATGATATTTACGAACTCTCAGAATATTTAAAAGGTTCTCGCTTAGGCTTTGCTTTTGAAATGGCGGCGAGTGAAGATATTCGTGCTATCGCTTTAAGAACATCTGCTGATATCTGTACTATAGTGCCAGAGAATCGTAGTGAAGTTACGACTGAAGGTGGCTTAGACGTTATTGCTCAGGCAGAATATTTAAAAGAGTTTATTAAACCTATTTTAGATAGTGGGAAAAAAGTAAGTTTTTTTATTGAGCCTGCTTTAGATCAGATTGTGATGGCACAATACGTCGGAGCTAATTATATAGAAATTCATACTGGTAAATTCGCTAATCTACATAAATTCCACTCTTTGAGAACATCTGATGTTGAAAGAGAGTCAGCAGCAAATCTTTTAAAGATAGAATATGAGCATATTAAGCAAGCGGTTATTTATGCTCGCGGGCATGATCTGAAAGTCAATATGGGACATGGTCTTACGCTAGATAACCTTTCTGATATAGCTAAGATACCTAATGTAGATCAATATCACATTGGACACTCGATTATTAGCACTGCACTAATACATGGATTAAAAGAGACTACCAGTAAATTTATTCAGGCATTGAATTAAGCTTTAAATTCTTTAATTACCTCTAGTACAGAATTAGGTACTAGATGCTCTGGATAAACACTAATCCCAGAGTTGACTTTAAGCTTCTGTGCTACCTCTAAGCTTATCGCTACTTCATCTGGAGTGGTTCTTTCTCCATCAGTAATCATATGAATATTTAAATCGTCTTTTTTAGTATATTTTCTTAAGTTATGAATACTATCAGCGACGAAAGTCGCCACACGCTGAGAATTACGCTGCTTGATACCGTGCCAGTAAACCATCGGCATTAATATATCCCAGTTCCCAGCGATATATTCCCATGGATAGACAGGTTTAATTTGTGGTGAAAATACTATAGCTATTAAAGGATAATCCTCTGGTACAGCTGCTTTAATCAGTTCTGTATATCTTTTTACCGATTCTACTTTATAATTTTCTTCTATATCCGCTGCCATAGCATCGAAACTATATCCTTCAGGACTTACATATAGAGCGGGTTTGATAAATTTATCAGCATCTGCTTTTACATCGTGAAGATAAGCATAAGACCAGCCGATAATTTTAATATCAGCTTTTTTGCAGGCTTTTAAAATTTCATCTATCTGTACTTGGTGCCTGAAAACTTCTGTAGTAGAGCGGTTTACCTGTAAATAAACTGTGTCAATATGATAATCTGTGAGCCTGTCAATAAAGGCATCTACGTTTTTAGGATAATTCCAGATATTTACCCAAATGCCTTTTCCAGAGGTAATGGCATTTTTATTAGCTTTTACTGATTTTAAGGCTTGTTTATCCGCACTGTTAAGATCAAAATTTCTAAATGTTCTTAAATGCTTAGACTTTTTAAAATTAAATTCTAAGCCGCCAAATCTTTCTAAATCATCATCATCAGTGAAACCAGTTTCTAGATCGAGGAATTTATCGTCAGAAGATTTTTCATCTTTTAATTTTTCTTTATTCTTGTCTTTATGATCTTTATGGCTAGTTTTATCTTTCGCTTCTATGTTTAAGGTCTCTTCATTAAAAATAGTATCTGTCTTACTATTCTCGATTTTAAACGCAGAGATATTTAAAAAAACACCCTCTAAGCTCATAAGAATTAGAGAAATGGCTACTAAAGGTATGAATTTTCTTGGCATACTTAGATAAGTCTACTAATAAAACCTTTAATTAGGCTTAAGTAAACAAAAGATGACGATAAATCTATCATCGTTGTAATCAGTGGGCTGCTTGCTACGGCTGGATCTATATTTAGCTTTTTAAAGGCAAGCGGTGTAACAGTCCCGACTAGCACAGCACTAAACATAGTAACAGTAAGTGAGCTTGCGATTAAAGCAGCTAATAATATATTCCCAGTCATCGTATAACAAATAACAGCTGTAATTAAAGAACAAGTAATACCAATACCAAGGCTGAGGCTAAGTTCATGAAGCAAAAGCCCCAAACTTTTTTCGGTATTGACTTCGCCTGTAGAAATACCTCTAACTATGATAGTGGCTGATTGGTTACCGATATTCCCTGAAAGCCCCGCTAGTAGTGGCATAAAGGATATCGCTAGTGGCAGAGCTGAAATAACATCGCTAAATCTTATGATGCACGAAGCAGAAAGAACTTGACCAAGTAAAGTAATTATTAGCCACGGAGTGCGAGCTTTATAGGCAGTGAAATATTCACGAATATCAGTGAAAGCGGAGACAGTGTCACCTTCTAAATTAATACCACTGGACTGATAAATATCCTGAGTCGCTTCATCTTCTAGAATCTCGACTACATCGTCTATCGCTATAATCCCGACTAACTGGGAGCTACTATTAATAACAGGAATCGCTAAGAATCTATACTTAGAAATTAATTCAGCAGCTTTTTCTCTATCATCACTAATTTCAACGGAAATAATATCCGTATCCATGTAATCCTTGACTAAATCCTCATCCTTAGCTAGAAATAAATTCTTTAAACTTAAGACGCCTGCTAGTTCACCGAATTTCTGTGTAACATAGATGTAGACTATTTGGCTGTTAAATTCCTTAGCTTTTAATCTCACGAAGCGCAGTGCAGCACTGACTTTTAGGTCTGCACGAACACTAATAAAATCAGGGTTCATAATACCACCACAGGTATCTGGTTCATAACTTAAAAGCTCTTTAATCTCAAAGGGTCTCTGGAGCTTATCTAGGATGCGCAGCATACGCTCATCATCTAGCAGACCTATGATATCAGCGGCATCATCAAGTTCAAGCTCATTTGTGAATTTAACTATTTTTTCATCCGATAAATCTTCAAAAAGTTCCTTAATTTCCCGTGGTTCTAACTCTGCAAAAACGAGAGCCCCCTGTTCATAAGAAAGAACATCAAAGAGTAATCTTTGCTCGGCGGTGTCTAATTTTTTATACTCTTCAGCTATATCCTGCGGATAGTACTCATCAAGCACCATCCGCAATTCTTCAACTGGAGTATCATCAATCTGAGAGATGATGTTTTTTAAATTAGGACTGTGAATCATCTTTCTAAGCTTAATCTGAGATTAATGTGAACTAAAATATTTTAAAAAGACAATCTTAGCACTTAAAAACTGTCAAACATTTGCGTTTGTGACATCTGTTGTAAAATCGCTGGATCTATACTTCCCATCCCAGTGTTACCCTGCATGCCATTCATCATCGGCATACCATTCATTCCTTGCATACCGTTCATATTGGGCATTCCATTCATGCCACCCATGCCCTGCATACTGTTCATATTAGCTGCACCCATATTACCATTTAGTCCAGCACCACCGAGTATCATGTTGAACATCGGGTTATTCATTATATTTTCTATACCAGAGGCTTTATCTTTATCATCATTATTATTGCCTAAGCCTCCAGCAAGCATCTGTGATTGCATAAGCTGCATCATGGCTTGAAAGTTTTCACCTTGCTGAGGATTTACGCCACCAGCATTAGGATTCGCTACTGGATTAGCTTGAGCGACAGCTGGATCATAAGGTACACCAGAACTAGACATGGTTTCTAGCTTATCTATCCTAGTACTGAGGCTATTGATTCTGCTCTCCGCACTATTCATTCCGCCACCACCAAAGTTCCCGAAATCCGTCATATCAGATGTATAGGTAGCTTTGGTTAAAACTGAGTTAAGAATAAGATGGCAGACCGATCGTTTGTAAAATCCTAGAATCTAGCCTGAAGTTAAATTAAGAAAAAGAAGCTCATTGTATAAAGGTTTCAATAACAAAAAGTAACCTAAAACAATGAACAAGTATAACCATATCACAGAGGCAATGCGTCAGAAGATAGAGGCGATGTTAATTTTCATGCCGATACAGAAGAATATCGCGAGGGCAGTAGGAATAAGCGAAGGAGCCTTAAG
>JBJTTW010000124.1:0-2383 GCA_046080385.1 bacterium | reverse complement strand
GGATATTTGTACCTAAAACCCTCTCTCTTACTCACTGATCAATAAATTATTAAATCTAATGAGCTGCAAACTCAATATTTGAAACCTTTTTCGTCATTTCTTCTTAGCTCCTTTATCGGATTTTGATTGAGCAACAGTGCCGTCATAGCCTTGATAAGTAGGTAGCATTAGGGTTTAAGGCTTTTTATGGCGGCTTAATAGGTAATCAAAAAAGATATTATTAGATGATTTAACAAGCTTCTTAGGCTATCTAAAAAATGATTTCTTATCAACAATTCTAAAAAACTGTATTGAAGCTTTTCGTAACAAGCCAACTGAAGATTATGATTCTTTTATGAAATATGATTTAGATTCACAATTTCAGCAAATAGAGGAACAGTTATCAGATTTAATTCAAAGCTCGAATTTAAACGAAAGATTCCACTCCCTCAGAGCCTTCACTGAATTATTTAGTCATAATATCGTGGATTATCAATACATCATGGTACGATACCTAATGTAGGTGAACGTCAGCCCCACGCTGGGTGTTTCAAGATTTAATTGCTTAAAACCTAGCCTACATGTCTATAATAAGAATCACATCTCCATCAAGAATTATTTAAGCAGCTCTGATGAATAGGCATATATATTAATTTATTGTGGTAAATTAATATATATGTCTCCAGAAGCTTCTATCTTGACATTCTTTTTTGCTTTTAACCTAATAGGTTTTGCTTGTGCTGCTTACGTGACTTTTTCTAAAAACGCCTAAATGCCCGAGCGATATAAAAACTTTTCTCAGATTTGTACTATACTAGGCGTCGCCTGCCTGACTCCTATAGGCTCTATTATTCATAGGTATTTACTTGGTGAAAGTATCGACTCTATTAGACTTGAGCTTGCTATTGTCGCAGGAGTTTTAGGGTTTATCTGGTTTATATTTTCATATTTGATCTTAAGATTTCATGAGAAAAAATCTACATAGGATCCCTACACCCCCTCATAGCCTCTAAGACCTCATCTACACTAGTCATACAGTAACTTTGAGTAGTGCTAATGTCAGCATGCCCGCAAGCTATTCTTAAATGGTTTAATGGTCTGCCTTTTGCAGCATTTATAGTCACGAAGGACCTTCTAAAGCTATGAGGGCTAAGATCTTTCAATCCAGCTTTTTCAGTAAGCCTAGTAATTTTCTTTCCTAAAGCAGCTACATTAAACGGAGCTTTAATATTACTAAGAAAAAAATTATCATAATTAGATTGAATATTTAAACGTGCCTTTAGATATTCTAGAAGTATCTCATAGAGATCATTTGAGATTCCTACTATTCTATTTTTATTACCCTTCCCTAGCCACACGTAGATTCTTTTCTCTTCTAGGTTTACATCAGCTAATTTTAAATTACAGAACTCAGAAGCTCTTAATCCAGTATTCACTAGAAAGCATACTATGACTTTATTTAAAAGCTTAGCGTAAGCTGAAACTTTACTATCATTTATTGAAGCATAAAGCTTATTTAGCTGAGCTTCTGTTAGAGAGGTTTTCTTAGCTGGGATAAATCTTCTAGGCTTTAATTCTTTCATCTTTACTCTTACCGCCACTTCTTGTAATTCTTTCTCTATAAGGTATTTAGAGAAGCTCATAATCGCATCATAGACATTTCTTTTAGTGCTGAATTGCTCTGGTCTAAATGACCCTAAGACATCTCTTAGATTATTTACTGAGATTATAGGCTTAGTGGGATATTTTTTTAATCTGCTTAAATAGAGCTTAAAGTAAATATCATAAATTTCTACAGTTCTTTTAGCTAATGGCTTTCCTGTAAGCTTTCCAGTTTTACACCATTCTAACCAGATCTGAGCTTCTTCTTTTAGCTCTTCTAATGATAATTCCTTATCTGTAAGCGTATATTTACTGATATTTCCCTTTTTCACTCCAGAGAATTTTTCTATTTTCCATGTATGGTAAGTATTAAATTCGACTACATAGCGATTTAAGCCTTCGTGAAAGCGTCTTATCGCTGGTAAAAACCCTTCTTTAGCGTAATTCTGCACAGTTCTTCTAGGGATTCCTAAATCTAAAGCGATTTGAGGTATAGTTAAATATTGCATCTTCAGTCTCCTTCTTTTTTGAGACTAGGCAAGAATGGCAAACTAAATTTTTATAAATTCATCTAAGTTAAAATCTCTTAAAACCCTGTCAGGGACAGCAAGTCACCTTTTAACCGATTGGTCGATGGTTCAAATCTATCCAGGCGCACCAGTTATAACTAGCCCTGATCGAAAGATCGGGGCTTTTGTTTTAGAGATTAAAATTTAGAGTTTACTGATTTAGTTTGCCAAGCTTGCCTAGCGTAATACATTATAGCTTGATTAGAAGGGAAAGCTTTATTTTGTTGATAGAA
>JBJTTW010000123.1:0-14231 GCA_046080385.1 bacterium | reverse complement strand
AAGCTTTGAATGGAAATCTAATTGAAGAGACTCGTTACTAAACATATCTTCTTATATCCTATCATTAAAACCTAGTCCCGAAAAGGCTCTTGATCTGAATACTTGTCGGTATTTACTTGTTGGGATTGGCAACAGTCCCATGACCGATGAATGTCTAGCGTTCTTAAACCAAATCCTAGAGAAGAACCCTCACAATCTTGCAGCCCACGATAATCGCATAATGAATTCGCATTACAGTTCCACAATTTCACAAGAAGAGATACTGGCAATTGCAAATGAATACCACGAAAATATAATTCAACCTTTTGTTAAAAGCGCTGGGAAAAATTTTGATTTTTCTAAATATCAAAATGAGTATAAAGAAAAAAAAATTATCCGTGTTGGCTTCGTCTCTGGAGATTTTAAGCAACACCCCGTTTTCTTTTGGATAACTGGTTTATTAAAGCATTTCCCTAAAGAAGAGTTTGAAATTCACTGCTATGCTAATAACGAAGAAAATCTCCTAGCAGAATCACTTCTTTCTTCATGCCATTCTTTTACTTATATTACCCAACTCACTGATATTCAACTCGCTGAAAAAATTTTCAAAGATGAGATAGATATATTAATTGATCTATCTGGTCATACAGACTTAAATCGACTTAGAACTTTTGGGCTAAAACCAGCTCCAGTACAGATAACTTGGCTTGGTCAGGTTGGCAGCACTGGAGTTAAGGAAATTGACTATATGATCGCAGATGAATTTCTTATACGAAAAGGGGAAGAACGTTTTTATACAGAAAAAATCTGCTACCTATCATGCGCAGGTGCTTACTCTGCAAATAATTATCAAAATTTGTACATAAATCGCTCACTTGCCAGAAACGATGGAAAAATTATATTTGGATCATTCAACAACTGTAATAAAATCAATCCTACTGTCATAGAGACATGGTCAAAAATCTTGAAATTAGTCCCAGAAAGCAATATATTAATCAGTAATTTTGCATTAGTAGATCCAGACTATAAGCTAGAGCTCATTAAAAGCTTTAAAAAACTTGGAATAGATGAATCTAGGCTAGAATTTGAGCTACCAGAAGACAAAGCTGCACATCTGCTAAGATTCAGCAAAATCGATATAGCCTTAGACACATTTCCCTTTAATGGCGGAACTACAACACACGAAACTCTTATGATGAGTGTTCCACTAATAGCAATTGAGGGAGATAGGTGGGCCAGTAGAATGTCTGCAAATGTATTAATGATTGCAAATTTACCTGAGTTAATTGCTAAAGATCAGCAGGATTATATTAACAAAATAGTTAATCTCGCAAGATCAACGGAACAAATAATCTATTATAAAGAAACGATCCGAGAAAAATACCTAAATTCACCAGCAGCAGATATGAAAAGCTTTTCAAACAATTTCGCTAAAGGAATTAAGAATATCTGGAATCAATATTTAAGTGATGAAAAATGAAATTTTTCATCACTTAATCAGATAGAATAACCTATAGACAATTCAAAATATCATCTAGTTTACCTAATACTTAACCCTTAATATTGGTTAATAAGTACTAATAAGGATATCGAAACTTATGAAAGCAGTTATATTAGCGGGTGGTCTAGGTACAAGAATAACGGAAGAATCTTATCTCCGCCCCAAACCAATGATAGAAATCGGTGGCAAGCCGATTCTTTGGCATATTATGAAACTCTACTCTTATTATGGAATAAATGATTTTGTAATTTGTGCTGGATATAAGAGTTACATAATCAAAGAATATTTTGCAAATTACTTCTTACACCAATCAGACATAAGCTTTGATATGTCTACAAATCAGATGCAGATACATCATAATAACTGCGAGCCTTGGAAAATTACAGTCGTAGATACTGGTGAAAATACCATGACTGGCGGACGGCTAAAAAGAGTTAAGGAATATATTAAAGATGAAACCTTTTGTATGACTTATGGTGATGGCGTTTCTGATGTTAATCTAAGTGAATTAATTAAATTTCATCAAAATTCGGGTAAACTTGCAACATTAACAGGAGTCTGCCCTCCTCAAAGATTTGGTGCTTTACAGTTAGGTGAAAATAACTCCGTAAAAGGTTTTCAAGAAAAACCCGTAGACACAGATAACGGCTGGATAAATGGTGGTTTTTTTGTATTAGAACCAACAGTATTAAATTTAATTGAGGGAGATTCCTGTGTCTGGGAGAAAGAACCTCTAGAACACCTTGCACTAAGTAATCAACTATCAGCATTTAAACACCCTGGTTTCTGGTTACCAATGGATACCCTCAGAGATAAATTAGAACTCGAAAGACTCTGGGAGTCAAATCAAGCTCCATGGAAAGTCTGGGACCCACAAATATCAGTAAATCAAGAATATAATTTAAATTACTTTCAAAATCAGCTCAGTTTATTTAAAAATAAAATTGATAAAGAAAAGCCTTTATGGAAGACTCTGTAAGCCACATTCAAACACTTGAAATAAATATATCAGCTATTAACTCTGTCGCAGATACAGTTCGCCATACAGTTGGACCTAAAGGCTTAGATGTAATGCTAGTCGACCAGTATGGTGATTTTCAGTGTACTAATGATGGTGTAGCCATACTTTCAGCTATCCAAATTCAGCACCCAGCAGGGAAACTTTTAATCGAAATCGCTAAAGCACAGGAAAGACAAATCGGTGATGGTACTACTAGCGTGGTTATATTTGCTAGTGAAATTTTAAACCTTGCCCTAGAAAAAATCAAAGGTGGTCACCAAACAATTCCACTAATTAAAGGAATTTCTATGGCTATAGATAAAACTATAGAATTACTTGAAAGGCACTCCACACCTATTCAGCACATAGACGATCCTAGATTACGCTCCGCAACGCTCATTTCAGCAAGAGGAGATAAAGAATTAACGGATCTTCTAATTAGACTTGCTAAATATATTTCTGAAAAAAATAGTTTTGAATATTTAATCACTAAATTTGATTTTAATTCTGCCATACATAGCTGTTCACGACGCGAATCTGAAATTTTTAACTCCTATTTCATTAATAAAAGAGCTCATTATCACTATGACAACGATTTCTATGACTGCAAGTGCCTAATCATAGAAGGTCCATTAGAGCCAGAAGCCTTATCTAGTGAAGTAATAAGCACCGACACTGGCGTAACACACCTAGATGAGAGCATAGAAAAGCTTCTCAGCATGGCAGATAAAATAACACATTTAGGAATTAAAGCTATTTTTTTAAGCGGTAGCATTATGCCGAAAATCGAAGAATTTTTTATAAAAGAGGATATCTTCGTCTTAAGTAATCTAAGACAAGTCGACATCAATGCTCTGATTCGCATTAGTGGCGCTAGCAAAGCCAGCAGACAAAAGCTTCTCAACACAGAAGCCTCTACAATAAAAGCGCTTACTGGTACTTTAGAATATATACAAAAAAGTTCAAGCCCAATAGGCGTATTCATTAAAGGAACGAAAGCACAAGAGGCTACTTTACTTCTATCTGCTGAACTAGAAAGTGCTTTAGCAGAGAAAAAACGCATAGCTATTGATGCAGCAAATGCCTTTAAAAAATGCTTAGGATCTGGTTACGTACTTGGCGGCGGGGTAGCTGAAATTAACCTCATAGCAAGACTGCGAAAATCACAAGACTCACTTGCTCTTAGCGAAGATATCATCACGGGTTTTGATATTATTGTTGAAGCACTTCCAGCATTATTTAAACAAATCATTAAAAATGCTGGTTTCGATCCTAAGTCTAAATTAGAAAGCATAAATTTCAATGCGAGCAATAAAGATGGCATTGATTTAGACACTGGAGAAATATCTAATTACGACCAACTGGGCATCTTAGATCCACTTGCCTTAAAAGTTTCTATTTTTAGAATAGTTAAAGAACTAGTAAGTCAGGTGCTTAAAATCAAACTCATCTTACAAGCCAAGTGAGACGCCTGCTCAACTCCATTTTCTGCACTACTTTCACTGTGCAGTAATCCTCTATAATACAAACGGTAAAACACGAGCTAAGATAGCTCCTATCCCTAAAGCTAGTATCCATGAGCTAACCCAAATAGCCATAGCTATTTTTAAATTCTTTTCTTTAATCATTACAGCCACTGTCGCAATGCAAGGCACGAAAAGAGTTAGTACAACACAAACAGTGACTAGCTGAGCGGCACTAAGTGGTATCTCCATTAAGCCAAAAGCACCAAAGTCTCTCCTAATCATACCTAGAATAAAACTTAAGGTAACCTCTTTAGGCAACAAGAGAACATCAGCCATAATCGGTTCAGTCCAGTTAATAATATTTTTTAGAACGCCAGTTACCTGTAAAACGCTGACCACTAAAGCTGCAATCAAAAATGCTGGTATAGCTTCATTCATAAAAATCTTAGTGCGCTGTATCGTTTTCTGCATAAGGTTTTTAAAAATAGGTGATCTAATTGGTGGAATATCTGAGACGAAATGCCCGCATTCACCTGGTACTAATTTATTTAAAACGAAGCCAGTGAGCACAAAAACAAAAAATAAAGTCCCACCCCAAATTAACCATGGCAGAAAGCCACCAATATTAGTTAAAAGCCCCTGTATAACACCCAATTGGGCAGAACAAGGAATAGTCAAGCCAAGCAAAGCAATCGTAATAAGCTTTTCCTTCTTAGTCGATAAGAGCCTAGTCGTGACAGTCGCCATAGTAACACAGCCTCCACCAAGAATCAGAGGAATTATAGCTCTACCATTCATGCCTAAACTAGAAAGAACCCCATCCACCAGAACAGCTAAACGTGGAAGATACCCAGAATCCTCTAGAAAAGCGAGACCTAGATAAAAACCAAATACTAGAGGCAACAAAAGAGCATAAAGATAAGTAATGGTCAGGGTTAATACACCATAATCACCCACGAGTATAGTACCTAAAGCTCTAGCTGGATCGGTAAATAAAGTGCTTGCCATCGAAGAACTATCGTAAGGAATTATCGAACCGACTAAATTCCTCATAAAAGGCTCATAGTAAGCCTTAAAGATACTATTTTCAAGAAAATCAACAGTAGTACCTGCCACAAAAACACCTAAAAATAAAAATAAAAAAGTATAAACCACTATTAATGCAGTAAAAGAACCAATTACTGGATTAAGGAATAAATCACCAAGTTTATCCATCCATTCAAACTGAATCTCAGAGACAGCTTCCTTTACAAGTTCATCAACTTCACGATTACGAATATTATAAATTTCCTTACGGCGTGATGTAGCATTTAAAGGTAAGACTATGCCATTAGCTTTAGCGAGCTCAGCATCAGCTTCTGCAATAAGCAGGGCAGAGGCCCTATCAAAAACCATCTCCAAATAAGGCACACAATAATTATCTATTTCCTTAGATATGCGACCTGGCTTAAACTTAGCATTATCAATAAAATTTAAAATATGATTACGCAACTCCTCTAAACCCTCTCCAAGAGTCGCAGAGCTTAATTCTACGTCTAAACCCAAAGCCTGAGAAATAGTCTTTACTTTAACGTTTATCTTATGCTTTTTAGCTTCATCGTACTGATTAATTAAAACCAACATCGGCTTTCCCATATCCGCAAGCTGTTTAGTTAAAAATAAATCACGCCCTAAAGATAAAGCTGAAACAACGTTAACAATTAAATCCGCTTCAAGAATATAGTCACGAGTAACTGTTTCTTCCTCTTGAAGATTCGAGACACTGTAAATTCCTGGAGTATCAATAATCTGAAAAGCGTAATCAGAACGAGGTTGTTCAGCTTCAGAAAGCTTTAAGTTTCCGATACTGACTTCAATAGTAGTACCAGCATAATTACTAACATCTACATAAGAACTGGTTAAATAATTAAAAACTACTGATTTCCCGACATTGGGATTACCAACCAGAGCGACTTTAATGGTTTTTTTTTCGCCCTTAATAAAATTCATCTACTCTACTGTAACTGAAATACTTTCAGCAAATCTATGGGTGATAGCGACCTGATTAAAAGCACGATCTTTTCTCAATACCACCGGCCCATAATAACTACGAGAAATGCATTCTGCACTATCGCCAGCCTTTATGCCCAATGAAAACAGTCTCAGCTCTAGATCCTCTGGAATAAAATCTATCTTAATACTTTGACCTGGTTTAACTTGACTAAGGTTCATAAATGATAAGAAATCTACTTAGGCACTGTTGAGAATCATTCTCAAAAATATCCTAAGTAGAATTATAGCAATTTATATTAATAAAACCCCGTCAGAAAAACTAAAGATTTGTTTTAAAAAGATAACAGAAGCTTAATCAAAAAAATTTATATTAAGCGAGTATAGGTAAAAAAATAAAAGGAAACATATCTATGGAAATAACTAATAATTCATCAATTACTAAAGATGACTTTAAAAACTCTCAACTCTCAAAATACGCAGGTGGGGTACCCGAAGAAGAAAAGCTAGAAACTGGCGGTAGGGTAGCTAGTCTCAGGGAAGAAATTCTCTCTGAGGAATAAAATTTTCATTGCTACAATAATCATGTGACAAGCGAGCACACTAAAGTTACAAGCTGTTCCGTGACTGGCATGCCAATATGCAGGAGAATGTTCAACATGAACCTAGTTTTAGGTTATAGTGAGGAATTCTATTCTCTTAAAACTCTTGCAGAAAAGCATGACATGACTATGGAAGCGATGTTTGATTTTTCCCTAGATTATATTCAATCAAGAGAATGTTTTCGTAAAGAGTGGGCTAAAATGCTAGACCCTCACGAATGTCCATTAACAAATGATTGCGTAATTGATAAGTGTTTTAAGTAAAATATTTAATATGATTATCAATACAAATCAAGACCTAGAAAAGTTTTCCAGAGAGAACTCACAACCTCTAATTCTTACCAATGGCTGTTTTGATATTTTACACATAGGACATCTGCGCTATTTGCAAGCCTCCAAGGCTTTAGACCCGCAGGCATTATTAATAGTAGGCTTAAATGCAGATAGCAGTGTTAAAAAGCTCAAAGGTGATAAGCGTCCAATAAACTCTGAGCTTGCAAGAGCAGAACTACTACTTGGTTTAAAACCAGTAGATCATGTAATTATTTTCAATGAAAGCACTGCTTCCAAGCTACTTTTAGCGTTAAAACCGATTATCTATACGAAGGGCGGTGATTATGATTTAAATGATTATGAAAAATGCCCTGAATTTAAAATAGCGAATGAAATTAACTGTAAAATTATATTAATTAACTTTGAGGAAGGATACTCTAGTACTAAATCTATCTCCCTTTTAGGTAGTAACTAAAATGCCTGAACCCACGCTAGAAAAAGAGACCACTGCACAACTCCATTTTCTGCGTTGCAGAATTCTAAAATATATTTTAGTAAGCTTAATTATAATAAGCTTATTTTCTTTACCACTTAAAGCCGCTATCACTGGCAGCTTAACACGAAACCCCATTTACTTAGATGAGAGTACTGATCTAGTAATCGACTTAGATAGCTCTAGGGAAGAGGCTCTTAAGTTCCCGCTACATACTAATAGCTACGACGTGGTAGCGAGACAAAGCAGCTCAAGCGTTACTATAATAAATAATAAATTTATACAGACTAAGCAATTAGCTTATACCTTACGATTCAAGCGCTCTGGGATATTCACTCTCCCCATACAATCGAGTATGAGTAATGATCCTAAAGATTTATTACAGATCAAAGTTTTAGAAGCTTATCAACAAAGCAATAGCACAAACAACTCTAATCTTCCAAGAGATCAAGGAATCTCAAACCCACTTAGAGAAGGAAAGGCAGAGACGCCTTTTGCGATTATCTCCGTAGATAAAGAGAAGCCTTTTCTTAATGAACAAATTAGCTTTAAATTGAAAATTTACCATAAAGGTACCCTAAGGCAAATACAGCTCCCAGACTTCGATCTAAGTAATTTCATCTACAAAAGAGCGGAAAAAAGTAAAGAATACACAGAAAATTTAAAGGGTGAAGACTACTTCGTTTATGAACTACCCTACACACTATATCCAGTCAAAGCTGGGCAAATTAGTATCCCCGCAAGAGCAATCTTAGTAAGTGTTTTAAAAGAAAATGATGCGAACTTTGATCCATTCGATCCATTTGCTAATTTTAATAACAGCTTTAGCACTGAAACAGAGAAGAGTTTAAAAACGAATGCTTTAACTATAAATGTAAAAGCTCTGCCGACCCCAATACCTTCAGGCTTTACAGGCTATATCGGCAATTTAAAAATCAACCATCGTTTAGCACAGGATTCAGCTATAAATGGTGAGCCATTAAGTATTTTCACAGAAATCTCTGGGGATGGTAATCCTAATAATCTAAACTTAAAAGAGCTTTTCTTAAAATCAGGTGATTACAATATTTACCAAGATAGATCAAAAAAACAATCCTTCCCTCTCTCTGCTAAAGAGCATTTTAGGATAAGCATCAGCAGTGCTTTAATCCCAAAAACTAAAAATGACTCGCTAAAGCTTAGCAGCAACCCTATTATCATCTTCAATCCAAAAACTAATAAATACGAGACTATTGCTAGTCAAGAGTTTGACATCAAGATTCAAGAAAAGAAATCCAATTCAAGCATCGATAGTGAAAATGAGAGAGCACAGAATCTCAGCACCAAACAGTCTAAAGGGCGTGTAGCCGAACGAACAAGTTCAAGGCTGAGGAGAACGAATGACCGCAGTGTACGGGTAATTTCTGGCGATGCCGAGGATGCGAGCCATGTAAATGGCTCATATCCGAGCAAGCAGAAATACAAGCTTGATGAATCAAGCTTACATGAGGATCATGAGGACGACGAAAACGCAGAAATTGGAGTTCCGCTACACGCTCCTAAAAAACTTAGTCACTTTAGACATACTAATATTCAGAACTATTCTCACACTTCATCAAACCCAAATCCCTTGATTCGCTTAATCAAAGATTCTTATTTCAATCTTTATCTTTTAGCCTTACTAATCATCCTAAATTTAATAGCTTACAGTCCAAGTATCCTTCGCATAATACGCAAATTAGCTGAGCAAAAGCGCTATGAAAGATTTCCTTTCAAAGAATATGAAAAATTTATTTTAAAAAATACGAATGTAAGTGACATTTCCAATAAAATTAAAAGCCTCTACTCTCAAATAGATCTTGAACAAGATATTGAGAGCAAAGTCTCAGCTCTTGACCCCGAGCTATTTGAGGAGTTTAATAGATTTATTGAGAACACTGATAGGATTAATTACGGTATAAAAGAAGACTTAGATACTGAACTTATCAGTAGTGACTTAAAAGAGAGAGCTCTGAAAATTTTAAAAGGCTTAAAGAGACTTTATGAATAATGAAAAGCTAAAGCAAGCAGAGGAATATTACCTAAATCAGGACTATATCCTAGCTTCAAATATTTACAAGAGCTTACTCCAAGAAGAATCTAATAATCCCTATCTTCTAATAAACTTAGCCAACACCCAATTTCACCAAAAGCAGTATGCTACAGCTTTAGCTCATTACTTCAAAGCTAAAACCATTATCCCAAGAGATAAAGAGTTAAATAATAATATTAACTATGCAATCCAAGAAATCAAAGCAAATAAACTTAAAGATATATATCCCGCGATGTTTTTTACAATTAGTGAATCACTGGTACTTTTAATCGCCTTTAACCTACTATTTCTTATATTCAAAAAATCTAAATTTACTATCCTAAAATATTCGTGCCTTGGATTATTAATCTTAAGCTTAAGCAATGCAGCTTATGTAACTTGGCTCACCAACTGTAAAAAATTTGCTTTTATAAATGTCACCAGCACTGAGACCTACGCAGGAAACGATACTAGCTACCCACAGATGTTTGAATTATTCAAAGCTCAGCCAATAGAAATATTAGAGAATAATGGATCTTGGGCGAAAATTAAATACGAAAACCAAATTGCTTGGCTTCAAAGTGATAAATTTATAGCAGTAAGATCCGATGCCCTCTAATACTAAAATCTGCATAATTGACTACCAAGGCGGGGGAAACCTTTTCAGCTTAGAAAATTCCTTCACACACCTAGGTGCTAGTACCTATAGAACTTCTGATCCAGATGAAATCGATAAAGCCGATAAAGTTATTTTCCCTGGCGTAGGCTGTTTTGCTAATGCCATGAATCAAATCCATAAATTTAATTTAGCCGATAGCATTATACAGAAAGCCACCTCCGGAGTACCTTTCATGGGCATTTGCGTTGGCATGCAGGTTCTTTGTGCTTCTAGTTCTGAGAGTCCCGTAGAGCACGGTATCGAAATAATTGATGGCTTAAACGTCTTCGAAACACACGTACGCAAATTTGATTTTTTAAAAATTCGCCAAGCAGAGAGTGAAGAAAAAATTAAAATTCCACATATGGGTTGGAATCAAGTAAGCTTACCAGATAACAGTAAAAACCCCCTTTTTAAAGGAATAGAGAATAGTAGTGATTTTTACTTCGTACACAGCTATCGTGCCCACGCTAAAGATTTAAAAAATAACCAAAGTGCAGAAAAAAGATTTCCTAAGCTTGAATACGCGCTCACTAACTACATCGAAGATTTTATTAGCCATATTTGGAATGGTGAAAATCTATTCGCCTGCCAGTTTCACCCAGAAAAAAGCTCTGAAGTGGGGCTTACCTTCCTAAAAAACTTCATAAATCTCTAGAGAGCGACACAGAACTACATTTTCTGCGTTTTCGTCGTCCCTCAAGATCCTCATGTACCTCTGGTACACTGCGGTCTTTCGAGACTCCTCAGCCTTGAAACTGCACGCTCTGTATCGCTCTCTAAAAGGCGGTTTCACAGAACTACATTTTCTGCGTTTTCGCCCTCCCGAAACTAATCTTTTTTAACAAGCGTGCCGATTTCCATACCATAGACAAGGTCTCTGATCGCTCCTGGGCGAGCAAAATCAAAAACGGCGATAGGGATACTATTATCTCTGCATAACGCAATAGCAGAAGTATCCATGACTTTTAAATTTTTAGTAATAATATCATCATAGGTTAAAGTATCAAATTTCTTAGCATCTAGATTAAGAGACGGATCATCATCATAAACCCCATCCACACCATTTTTCGCCATTAAGAGTAAATCACAGTCCATCTCTGTCGCTCTCAGGGAAGCAGCTGTATCAGTCGTAAAGAAAGGATTACCAGTACCAGCACCAAATATAACTATCCTACCCTTCTCTAAATGACGAGTAGCCCTTCTTCTAATATATGATTCAGCTATAGAATTCATAGTAAGAGCAGTTTGTACTCTAGTCGCTATACCTCTTTTTTCTAGAACACCCTGTAAAACTAAACAATTAATAACCGTAGCTAGCATGCCCACATAATCAGCAGCAGCCCTATCCATACCCAATTCAGCTGATTTCTGCAAGCCACGGAATATATTTCCACCACCAACAACGATACAGACTTGAACTCCGAGCCTAGAAACTAAATAAATTTCCTCTGCGATTCTATCAATAATCTGCGGTGATATACCTAAATGACCCTCACCAACCAAAGCCTCGCCACTGAGCTTAAGGAGTACTCTTCTATATTTAATTTCCATCAAAACTTTATTTTAACTCACTTGGCTTAAATAAGACTCTAATTTCGCAGATTTACTAGGCTCCCTAAGCTTCTTCATGGCTTTAAACTCAATCTGCCTAACTCTTTCACGAGTAATATTAAATACTTTACCTACCTGCTCAAGAGTGCGTACCTGACCGTCTTCTAGACCATAACGAAGCTTCAGAACTTCAGCTTCACGTGGCAATAAATCTTTCAGTAATTCTTGAATGTGTTCCTTAAGCATCTTTTCAGTACTTACCGTATCTGGCTGGCATTTCACATCGTCAGCTATAAAATCAGAGAGTGTACTATCCTCTTCCTTTCCTAATGGTGTTTCAAGAGATACTGGAACCTTATTAGCATTCATTATTTCTTTAAGCTTCTTCATAGAAACACCTAAAGCCCAAGCAAGCTCCATATCAGTAGCCTTACGCTTTAATTTCAGGGAAAGCTGCCTAGAGACACGTTTGTAACGATTAATAGTCTCTACCATATGCACTGGGACTCGGATAGTTCTAGATTTATCAGCAAGGCTCCTAGTAATACCCTGCCTCACCCACCAAGTCGCATATGTACTGAACTTATAACCCTTTTCATGATCAAATTTTTCAGCAGCCCTAATTAAACCTAAATTACCTTCTTGAATTAAATCCAGAAAAGAAAGCCCTCTATTTAAATACTTCTTCGCAATACTAACCACCAATCTTAAATTAGCCTGAACTAATTTACGCTTAGCATCATCACCGCTTTTACCACCCTTTAAAATCTCTCTAGCGAGTTGAATTTCTTGCTCTGCTGTCAACAGAGAGATTCTACCTATTTCTTTAAGATAGAGCTTTATAGAGTCCTCTGAGCCATCAGATTTAGTAGCTTTAATTTCAGCTAACTGAACCTCTACTGCACCTACCTCTACTTCTTCGGTTAACTCACCATCGAATTGTTTATCTAAAAAATCAATTAGAAAATCATTATCTTCAGCTACCATATATAAATTATTTCTCCTACATGCATCTTCGTAAATACACTAGATATGCGATTAGTTTCTATAGTACTACGCTATATCTAGTGAATGCACTGAATAAAAATATATATTATGAACTGTGAGAAAATACTTAATTTTTTTTAAGAATTAGGTGCCGACCGTCCATGAATTCATGTATTCATGCATTTCTGAACTTAACAAATCAATAGAAATCCCCATAGAATCTAGCTTTAGCTGAGCAATCTCTTGATCAATCTGAGGCGGTAACGTTTGTAATTTATTATCAAGATTATCTTGATTCTTGACTAAAAATTCTATTGCAAGGGCCTGATTTGCAAAACTCATATCCATTACAGCTGAAGGATGGCCCTCGGCCGCAGCTAAATTAATTAAGCGTCCTTCACCTAAAACGAAGATAGAACCCTGCTTATTAGTTTTCGCTGGATCTCGCTTATACTCTACGACAAAGGGCTTAACCTCATCCTGAGACAGGGAAATATCGGCAAGAGCATCTAAATTCAACTCAAGATTAAAATGACCTGAATTACAAACTAGAGAACCATCTTTCATATTTTTAAAATGCTCTAAATCGACTACATGACGATTACCAGTAACCGTTATAAAGATATCCCCTTCTTTAGCAGCTTCCGCGATAGGCATTACCCTAAAACCCTCCATTTTCGCTTCAAGGGCTTTAACTGGATCTATTTCGGTAACGATCACATCAGCTCCAGAGCCTTTGGCACGCATGGCGATACCTTTACCACACCAGCCATAACCTAATACGACAACGACTTTACCAGCGATAAGAACATTAGTTGCCCTTAAAACACCATCCAGTGTAGACTGGCCAGTACCATAACGATTATCAAATAAATGCTTAGTTTTACTGTCATTAACGGCGATAGCTGGAAATGATAAAACGCCTTCATTCTCCATCGCCTTTAAGCGCACTATGCCAGTAGTAGTCTCTTCTGTGCATCCAATAATATCTTTAACTTGTCCAGGTCTCTCCTTGAGCAAAGTAGCTATAACGTCAGAACCATCATCCATAATGATCTGTGGTTTAGAGTCTAAACCTATCTCAATATGCTTCGCGTATGTCTCTCCAGACTCACCCTTTTTCGCAAAGACTGGGATACCATGAATTTTCACAAGAGCCGCTGCTACATCATCTTGAGTAGAAAGAGGATTACTTGCGATAAGATAAGCTTCCATACCGCCTTCCTTAAGAGTGATAGCAAGATTAGCAGTCTCTGCTGTAATATGCGCACAGACTAACATTCTCATACCAGCAAAGGGCTTCTCTCTAGAAAAACGTTCGCGAATTTTATGCAAAACCTGCATTTCCCTCGCAGACCATTTAATTCTTTTATCTCCTAAATCTGCAAGGCTTAAATCAGCGACATCATATTTTATAGTTTGGGTCATAACTACATTGTAGTCAGGTATCGTTTTTTTTAAACCCCCCTAATGCCCAAAATACAGAAATCGGATTATTTTATAATATTTTTGAGATAATTCATTACACCTTTCGGTACCTATAGTGGTCTGAAGAAATAGGGCCAAGAAAGTGTTAAAAGAGAAGGGTAAGGTAAGAGAGGAGAGAGTACCATGCCCCGAGGCAAGCCATATAGTTCAGAGTTCAAAGCGAAAGTAGTAATAGAGTCTTTGCGAGAGGA
>JBJTTW010000122.1:0-17876 GCA_046080385.1 bacterium | reverse complement strand
TCCTTTTTAGATTTTAAGTTTGAAGATAAAGATCCTGAAAGGCTCAGAGCGAGCCATTCGATTAGCTAAAATTCATAAGAAAATTTCAAATTGTTTTAGAAACAAGACTTCTGCACGTAGATTCTTTACTATACTCTCTGTCACTCAGACTGCGAAAAAACAAGGACTTAATCTCTTCAATGCTATTAAATCCTTACTTGATCAAACTCTAACTCTTAAAACTGCCATGGGGTGAGTAATTACTGTTCCCACAACTTCATTAATCGATTCTTTAACTAAATCCTCTAATCTTTCCTGATCTATTTTAAGTGTCCAAGTACTTAGACCTTTATTTAATTTTTTGATAAGTTCCTCTGGCTGAGAGGTAATTCGCAAATGTGACAAGAGTAATTTATCTAATTTTTCAAAATTATTCATTCCGCTATCGTCTCTTTTATCAAGATTTTCATGATAAAAATCTTTTAAATGGTCTCCAAAATTACTCTCGAAAAAATGAAGTAGAGCAATGGAGAGATTCTTATAATTTGCATCAAAGGTTTCTTCTGATTGCTGCCGTAAAGAAAGTGAATGATCTTGTGGTGAATCTCTAAAAGTTTTTTTACTTTGAATCAGAGACTCAGAAGTTAAAATCCCGTCAAACTCACCTAAAAGCTGATCATAGATATCTTGCTTAAGGTTTTCCATTAATAAATTTTCAAGTCTCACTTGAAATTCTCTACGCTGCTCTGGCTTAAAAGCTTTAATAATGCCATGCCGTACTGATTTATCTTGCTCGAAAAATTTAGTTACTGCCGAGTTGATTTGTTCAGAAGCAAGTATAGGAGTGGAGAGATAATCTCCTGAATTAGTTAATCTTCGCCTAAGTAGATTATTAACTGCTACCATGCAAGCATCTTTAAAAACTATCTCTTTAGCAGTTCCCCTCAACTCCCTATTTAGATGCCCCCATAGAATACTCTGAACTGTTTCAAGACTAGTTTTACCATTTCCAAGATCACGAGTAAAAATACGACCAATAAATTTAGGTAGCATCTCTTGAAATTGATTATAAGAAATATCCTGCTGCATTAAAAGAGAGCTGACTTTGCCTAAAAATTTTTCGTCTTGAAGCAAATCCTTTAGTTGAGATATTTTAGCTTGAGTAAGCTTCCCTACGGCTTCCCTTGGTAATAATTTATTTTCTTCAAGATATTTATTAACAGCTGATTTAAATTCTGAGACATAGTGTTTTTCTAAAATCTTATTAATAGCAGTTATATAAGCATTAGTATTTTCTCTTAGTGAATTAGATTCTTCTTTTGCAGAAGATACAGAAGATTTAATTAAATCTCTTAAGTCCTGACCAGTTAAATCAGGACTAGATTTTACAGCTTTAGCTACTCTATAAGTGGCAAGACGCATAAAAGATACACTAAGATCAGCATTCTTTACGTCTGTGGCTAGTGCTTGAAAGAAGCCTTTGAACTGATCTTCGGATAGTTGGGTCTGCTCTCTTTTTAAAAATTCCAATAGTAGACTCTCTCGCTCTAAATCATTTTCTGGGATTTTCATTAAAATGTTTAATCCAGGCTGAAGACTATTTACTTTACGCTCAGCAAGTTTTTGACATAGATTCCAAGGATTACTTTCAGTGACAGTATTTGAAGGTGGATTTATTAGAATTTTTATTAATTCTAATTCACTAGAAACGTCTAAAATATTGGGTAGCTTTTTTATGGCTTGCACTTGATCTAGAGAAAGTTCTATCCTAGACTGTTTTTCTAAATTATCCTGAATGACTTGATTAATATTCTGAATAATTTCATCTAAAGTTTTATTCGTTGGTAGAATAGTAGGGATATTGGGATTATCCTTAGAATGTTTTTTTGCACAAATGAGGGAACTTTTATATTGAACTGGAATTACTATATGCTTTTCATCTTGTTTTATTAATAAAATTGTATCTATTTTAGATGAATCTAATACCCCAGAGAAACTAGCATCTAGAATTTTGACTACTGAATACCCCTCTTGCTTAGAATTATTCGATAATAATTCACTAGCCAATGTAGCCCTTGCTTCATTAATAAAACCCTTAGTAATAAAAACTCCCTCATCATAAACTGTTCTTCGTCCTTGTTCCGCAATCTGAATATTGGCAGGAACAACATATCCATAAGTATCTTCACAATAATCACCCATCTTCTCCCTCAAGCTCTCTTCATAAACTCTTAAATACTCATCAGCAGGATTAATCCCCTCAGGAAAATAAAATTTTCTAGGATCGAATGTCTTTATATTTAAGAAAGGCGTATCCTCATGATCTACTCTCTCTGGAAAATATAATCCTTGCACAAAGCCTCTTGGTCTAAAGTCTTGATCAGCAGTTATTACAGCACTAAGACGCCCTAGTCTCGTTAAATGAAGTTCCTGTTTAATGGATTCTTCTAGACTTTGCGTAAGATTATTTATTGGAGCGGTATTTAAAATATTTAAAGCCTTAGAATAATCACGAGAGCTTGCACCTGGATTATCCCGAATATATTGTTCTAAATCTTTTTGAAACTTTTTCAGAGCCTCAGGTAAAAGAGTCCCTGTGAAAGACCTTTCAAGTGAAGATTCTGATTTATAGGTCTCAAGAATATTCTGCTTATGCTCTAGAACCTTTACCCGCTTAGTTAAAGCATGGTATTGATCATCTAAATGAATATTTCTTATTTCTTGGGTTAAAAGCCTATTAAAAGTCTCCAACTCACTAGGTGACTTAGTTTTAGTTTTAAAGTAATCTTTCATTAAAGCTAATTTAATTTCAGCTTCACTAAAACCTTGAACTGGAGCTTCATACTCAGCAGTAATCTCTTTAAATTTTTCTTGAGTTAAAGCCTCAAATACTCTATCTAGAGCATAGGAAAATTTTGAAGATGTATCACTAGAATGCTGTTCACATATACTTTTATGAAGATCTTGAATAGAGCTTAGTTGACTTTCATATTTAGGGTTATCTTCAAAAGACAGCTTTCTTGGCGGAGCTATATCCCAGAGATTTTGCTTATCAGTTTCATTACCTAAAAAAAGATTTTCTTTTGTAAATTGCTTTTGAAAATCTGTATAAAATTTCGAGAATTCTAATAGTTTATCAACTGCCTTACTGAAGTAATTTTCATTAGATTCATGATTATACCAAAATACCATTTTAATCTGAAAAAGACTTTTATATGTCCCTTGCGCAGTCCTAGTTTCGGACTGCTTGGACTCAAAAGAATTTTCCAGAATGGTATTATTGATTATATTTGTAAAATCGCTTAAAGACTCTTCAATTTTTGAAAGTAAAGTCTTCGGATAATTATTAGCTTGATCTGAAATTATCACCTGCCCAATTGATGATTTTATTTCAGTTAAAGCTTTTTGCCTCAGCAATTCTAAAGGATTAGGCTCTTGCTTAGAGGCTGGTTTAATAGGATTAGAAGATTCTAAGCGTGGGATATTTGACCGTAATAAGTTTTCTAATGTTGGAAACAACTTAACATCTATAGAAGACATAAGCACGCCACTCCCATTGCTTTAAATACAAAGCAAAAAAACTATTTTTTTGACCTATTTATAAATGGAACTTCTATAACCCCAAAACCTGCAAACAAGACAAAGCCAACTCTTTACCCTTATCATCTTGAGTAACACTCGCCCTCGCTAAAGCCTGCTCTTCTGTATTTACCGTAAGAACCCCATTAATAATCGGTTTCGAGTAATCTAACATCACATCCATAATACCTCTAGCTGACTCGTTCGCCACTATCTCAAAATGATAAGTCTCCCCGCGAATAATAGTCGCAAAGCAAATCACAGCATGATAACCAGTAAAACCATCATGAGACTGTTCCCAAACTCCAATTTCTGCGTTTTCGCCCGCCTCATGATCCTCTAAATCCTCATCATCCTCTAAATCCTTCTCGAAAAGCTTCTGGCAAGCATAAGGCATCTCAAAAGCACCAGGAGTATAATAACTATCTATATTTTCAGCTCTAATACCAAATTTAATTAAAGTCTCTGTAGCTGAATCTGCCATCTCTTGGTTATAGCCTATATTCCAGTTAGCGATCACTAGAGCTATTCTGATATTCTCAAGATAAAGGTTTTCAAGTATCTCTTCTAATTTAAATTCTGGTCTTGAGTGTCGCATATGATGCATTCTATCGCAGAAACTAAAATTCGGGAACATGCCCTAAATAAACTCTCCACGCAGTGCCCAAGCATTAGTCTTAGTAATCCTCACATCAGTAAAAGTTCCAATATATTTATCATGCAAAGCTGGATCACACTCTATGTTCACAGTTTTATTATTAAAAATTCTGCCCGTTAGCCTATCTGGGTTGCGCACTGATTTACCTTCGACTAGGACTTTTTCCACCTTGCCTACATATCTTAAAGCTTGCTTCTCAGCGACTTCCGTACAGATAGCATTTAAAAGCCTTATTCTTTCCTGCTTTTCAGCATGGGTAATATTATCTTCCCACTCGGCAGCTGGTGTAAATGGACGCTTAGAATAAATAGCAGTATTACATGCATCATAACCCACTTCTTGAACGACTTTCACTGAATCCATAAACTGCTCATGCGTCTCACTAGGAAAACCTACGATAATATCACCAGTAATAGAAGCATCTGGCATTAACTTACGAATATAATTTACCAGTTCCATATACCTAGCCACAGTATATCTACGAGCCATACGCTTAAGAACCTGATCATTACCAGCCTGTATCGGTACGTGAAAGTATTTAGAAACCTTAGGCAGCTCTGCTACCGTCTCTATAAGCTCATAAGTCATATCACAGGGATGTGAGGTTAAAAATTTAATTCTTTCTATGCCATCTACTTTATGTACTTCTCGCAATAAGGCTGCTAGATTAGTTCCTATATCTAAGCCATAGCCATCAACATTCTGTCCTAACAATATAATTTCTTTAAAACCTTCAGCAGCTAAAGCCTGCACCTCAGAAACTATATCAGCGGTAGATCTAGAACGCTGATCACCACGGGTTTTAGGCACTATACAGTAAGTACAGCGATAGTTACAGCCGTATATAACATTCACCCAAGCGTAATACTTAGTTTTCCTAAATATAGGAGTCTCTGGAATATCCTCAGGCAGCTCTTCCCAGATTTCAGCTACCTGAGGGCGGCTCGCATAGACACCTTTATTTTTAATAGCTGGCTCTACTCCATTTAAAAGATTAATCTGGTGCTTCGCTTCTGCCTCTAAAACCAAGTCTGGAAGACGATGTAAATTATGAGTACCAATAATGATATCAGCAGTTCTTACATCAGTAGCAAGTTTAGTTCCTTCCTGCTGTGGCACACAGCCAGCTAAAGCTATCATGCTACCAGGCTTACGAGTTTTATCCCACTTACCCATATAACTACGCATCTTATCTACAGCATGTTCCCTGATACTACAAGTATTTAAAATAGAAAGATCAGCTTCCATTCTATCTTCAGTTTGAACATAATCGATTTCATCTAAAAGCCCTAACATTCTTTCAGTGTCAGCGACGTTCATTTGACAGCCAAGGGTCTCTATAAAAACTTTCTTTTTAGTTTTAGTAATCGACATTATTTATTTAGACGAAAGTAGGTTCTAGAACTGGCTCTTTTTCAATCAACTGTACAGCTTGAATCGCAAGCTCAGTAATCTTTCTATCAAGACTACTAAGTTTAGAGACTTGCTTACACATATCAACAGTACGTCTCAGAGCTTTAAGAGCATCGCCATCATCAGCTCTATTAGAAGACATAAGCTCGTCCCAGCTTTGAGATTCAATCCATTTAGTAACTACAGCAGATACATCCATGTTTATATCAACTGGCTTCATTACTCTAAAATCACGCTGAACTTTAACTACGCTTCTAGCGATATTTTTTAAATTCTCAAAAACCTCGTAATTATCTGCCTGAGCCTTAAGTCCGAAACTATCTCTAGAAGACCTTGACTCTACAACCACCGCAGATAGTAAACAAGCAAACTGAGTAACATCTAGATTTTTCACAAAATCCTTAGTTAAAACTTCAGTAATATATAAAGAATTCTCAGAACGAATCGCAGCACAGATTTTACCAAGTTCGGTAGGCTTATAATTACTATCTAAATATGCCTTCTCTTTTAAAAGCTCAGTAATATCTTGGAAGTTCTGCCAGTAAGTCTCTTCTTTAGCTTTAAGAATCTGATTTAATTCTCTTATCTTTTTACGATAACGTCTTAGAGTAGAAAACTGCTTAGAGCATGGCTTCTGTTTAGGACAGCCATTACAGGGATAATTCTGAGCCTCTAGAGTTAATATCTCTAAAAGTTCTTCCATCGCAGTAACGTCTGGCGACATTTCTTCTTCTAGTTTTTTCTTACTCTTTCTCGTCTCATCAAGTTTATCTTGCATCGATCTATAATGCTGAAGATCCCCAATTTCACCTAGACACAGTGGTGTCTGCAAATCAAACTGCTTATTTTCAAGTAAGCTCTTCTCAGCCAATATCGGCTTAAGATCTCTGAGAATCAAGGAATGACCAAAGCTTTTAAAAATAAGTGCTTTTACCTCATCAAGAGAATGATTAGTCAATAGGTTAAGAACCATCTCATAACTTGGTCTGAAATTACTTTCTATGTCCTCTGCCTTAGAAACCGCTAAAGAAGCCGCATCGCCAGCTGCCTGATTACTATTTTTAACAGTAATTACATAACCAACCTCGTCCATGCCTCTTCTACCAGCACGTCCAGACATCTGAAGAAACTCAGAAGCTTTTAGAGACCTGAATCCATGATCACCCATCTTTTCAAGACTGCTAATAATGGTAGTTCTTGCTGGCATATTAATACCAGCTGCTAACGTCTCAGTAGAGAAAACTATTTTAATAAGCCCTTTCGTAAATAAATCTTCAATTAATACTTTTAAAGCTGGTAATAGACCTGAATGATGCGAAGCCACACCTTTACGAATAAGATTTAAATGTGGGTAATTCGCTATAAAACTACTAGATTTAATCTGCTCATCTATGATTTTATTTAATTCATCAGATTCTTTTTCAGTAAGTAACTTAAGCTCCTCACACTGTTTAGCATAGTTATCACAGCCCTTTCTACTAAAGACAAAATAAATAGCAGGCAGCATGCTCTTTTTAGCTAATTCTCCTACTACTAAATCTGGGGAAACCGGCTTAGCAAAACCACCACCACGATGAGAGAATTTATGCTTAGAGCTAGAGCGATTATCATTCCTTTCTTTAAGCTTCGGATTTAACTTACCATTAGGAGTGATTAAAGGAAGAAGCTGTTCATCTTTAAAATAAAAATGATGTAGGGGTACTGGTCTAAAATCAGTCTTAACTAAAGCACACTCCCCATGCACATCAGAAATCCAGTCTCTAAGCTCTTCAGGATTATTAATAGTCGCAGATAAAGCAATTAATTTAACTGATTTAGGGCTGTATATTACACTTTCCTCCCAAACAGTTCCGCGTGACTCATCACCGATGTAGTGAAATTCATCAAAAATAACGAATTTCAAATCTTCAAGATAAGGATCTAAAGAACCAAACGTCGTGCCATAAAGCATATTACGATAAATTTCATTCGTAAGAACCATAATCTGAGCATCTCTGTTTTTAGAGGTGTCTCCAGTGAGTATGCCAACTTTCTCAGTTCCATAATCTCTTTGAAATTCTAAAAATTTCTGATTAATTAAAGCTTTTAAAGGAGCAGTATAAAATACTTTCTTTCCTTCTGCTATAGCCATCGCAATAGCCTCAGAGGCTATTGCCGTTTTACCTGCACCAGTAGGCGCACTAACGATTAAATTTTTTGAGTCCTTAATAAAAGCTATCGACTCTTCTTGAAAAGCATCAAGCTTGAACTTCGTCTTAGTTATTACCATTTAGCAAATCCAAATTCCTTGTATAAACACTATTATTCATGTTTACTTTTAGCATAGATAATGAAAAAGAGATAACTAGTCAAGCTTTTTTTAAGTATTAGATTTTCGTAAACTAGGCATGTAGCCAAACGACAACGAAAACGCAGAAATTGGAGTTTGGCTACACGCCCAAATCACTAAAGTCGTAAGGATTATAGCCATTAGTAAAAGCTCCATCTAGACTCACACTACGAGCGCTAAAAGGAGACAGATATCCATATTTAACACCAGTAGTAAAACCTTTCGCAGCACCACTAAAAGCCCCTGCAACAGCCCCTACACCAAGACCACTTACGTTACCAGCAGCCTCACCTAAAAGCCCAGGTCCCATATACTCAGAAAAACCATCTGCATAAGTTATAGCCTTAGAAACACTGCCTCTAACAGCTCCGATAGGTGTACCAGCAGCTATTCCGACAGGAACTCCAACTAAAGTACCAAAAACTCTGTGAAAAATACTGCTATCTTCCCCAACCTTTGCTATTTCAGGCTTAGCTTCGACTTCTGGAGATACAGGTGGCGTTAGCACAAGCAAATCAGCCTTCGCCTTGTATTCACCAACTTTTCTATTTAATTCTTGATTTTCACCTCTCAGACTAGCAATTGATCCATCTAGCTGAGCCTTATCACGATAACAATCATTACATTTTTGATTAGCAGAATCTAAATCAGTCCTTAATTTTCTAGCTTCAGCTTGCTGATCAAGATAAAGATTTTTATACTCATCAGCATTAAGCCTTGCTCGCTCAAGCTCATTCCTTAAATCTGAACTTAAATCCGTCATCGGTCTTGGCAAACCACCAGCAAAAGCTGACTGCTGAGATCCCAATGCCAAAAACACTAAACATAATATTATTCTTTTCATACAAACACAATTATCTTACTATGTGAAAATGGCACTAATTTCTTATACCCAAAGAGACTAGAAATGACAGCAAAAGTTCCCTATTTCATTTCTCATCACTTCCTTAAAAAATATGAAAAAAGATTATTTTCATTCAAGAGAAGTTTTGGCTTCACAACTGGAGTATGACTAAAAGTTATCGCTTTTAAAAACTCCGCTGCCACGAGATTTAAATCAAGCTCAGCTCGACTCGAAAATACAGTAAATATAGTATCTCCAGCTTTTACTTCATCCCCCACCTTAGCCCCAAAAGTTACTCCAGCCTTATAATCAATATCACTATTTTTTGATTTATTAAGACCAAAAGCTAACTCATTCGCTAAGCGGCCAACCTGCTCACAGGAAATATCTTTTATAAAAGCAGCCTCAGAAGCTTTAACAGCATATTCATACTTAGCTCTGCAAGTATCTTTAAAAGCCTTTAAATCACCGCCCTGTACTGAAATCCATTCATCAAATTTCACATAAGCTTTACCAGAAGCAATCGCAGAAATAACTTCAGCTCTATCTACTAACAAGCTTGCGAGCTCAACTACTAATTCATAAGTATCATTTTTCAAAGTACCCTCAAGAATTTCTATAGCTTCCATAATTTCAAGTGAATTACCAACAGCATAACCCAATGGCTGATTCATATTAGTAATAAGGACTTTAACATCCAATTTAAGCTCACATGCAATAGATAAAATCTCATCTCTAAGGGCTTTCGCTGAATTTAAATCTTTCATAAATGCTCCAGCACCGCATTTAAGATCAATTAAAATGACATCAGCCCCGCCAGCTATTTTTTTCGACATAACACTAGAAGCGATAAGTGGTATAGAATCCACAGTAGAAGTAAGATCTCTAAGAGCATAAAGTTTTTTATCAGCAGGCGCAAAATCAGTAGTTTGCCCAGAAATAGCGATACCAACTTCAGCTATCTGCTTTTCAAAAGCTTGAATATCAATATCTATCTTAAACCCTGGTATAGACAAGAGTTTATCAACAGTCCCACCTGTATGACCAAGAGCTCCACCTGAAAATTTAGATACCTTAAATCCCAAAGCCGCCAGTAAAGGAGAAAGCACAACAGTAACTTTATCGCCAACCCCACCAGTACTATGCTTATCAACAAAACCTCGTGTACTAGCCTGCCTCTCCCCACTAATGTCACAACCTTGGTCATGCCTTTTTAAAGTAAGTACATGACCACTGTAAGCCATAGCTCTCGTCAATTCAGCAGTTTCACGATGACTTAAACCATTTAACCTCACCGCCATCAACCAGGCACTTAACTGAAAATCAGGGATAGAAGAGATATTATTAATCAGCCAATTAATCTCATCTAGACTATATTCCAAGCCATTTTTTTTCTTATTAATAATTTCAACTACACTATATTTAGACATTAAGAACCAACGAAAAGAGTTAGATAATTAACAAGACTCTGAAACCCTTAATATCAAGCTAAAGCAGCAGAACCACCTACAATCTCAGATATTTCCTGAGTAATAGCTGACTGACGAGCCTTATTATAAGAAAGTAATAGCTTATTAATAACCGTATCAGCATTATTACTAGCATTATTCATCGCAGTCATTCTTGACGCAAGCTCACTAGTAGTAGCATCTAGAATATCCGTATAAACTGTATTATTTAAATACATAGGTGTTAAAGTGTCAATTAAAGCTCTAGCATTAGGTTCTAAAATCACATCACTTGAATTAGCACTATTAAGCGAACTTTGCGGCTTTTCTACTGGAAGGAAATTTTTAATTTCAGCGATATTATTAACCATACTGATAAAGCGCGTAGAAATCACCTCTACTTTCTGAACTTCATTTGAAGTAAATTTCTCAGCAGAAAATTTACTAATTTCCTCTACCACCTCTAGACTAGGCTTAGTTTGTAAATTTATATATGATCGAATAATCTCTATTCCTTGCTCTTTATAAACTATTTTAGAAAAGGCGTCGGTAGCTTTTCTACCAATAGTCAGTAATGATATTTTTAATCCGCTAGCCTGTAATTCTTTAATTCTTTTTCTAGCAAGCTTAAGGATATTAGCATTATACGGGCCACACAGACCAATATCCGAAGAAATTATAATCAATAAAACACTATCAACCTTAGTAATTTTTTTCAGCAAAGGGTTCTGGTCTAATTCTTCCTGGTCTAAACATCCTTGAAGCTGAGTATAAAGCTGTTTCACAGCATTAGCGTAAGGTCTAGCAGCCTTAATTAACTTTTGCATTTTATTTACCTTCGCCGCAGCGACAAGTTTCATCGCAGCCGTAATTTTCTTGGTTTTTTTAGTGCTATTAATTTTAAGTTTAATTTCTTTAAGACTAGCCATACAATCTAACTATTTTAGCTTAATTATGCTAACGCCCGCGATAAATAATTTTGATTAATCTTTAATAAATCAGTAGCAGCCTCAAAATCCAATCCTTTCTTAAGGTAAAGAACCGCCTGTTTAACCTTATTATTAGATAAAGATAAAGCCTGCTCTGCTAAAGGCTTATCACAGCCCGTAATTAAACTTACTAATCTAATAGCTCTCTCCTTAAGCTTTTTATTACTGACCTTAACATCTATCATCAAGTTACCAAAGGTTTTACCCAACTTAACCATCACTGAAGTACTTATAATATTAAGTACTATCTTCTGCGAAGTTCCTGCTTTAAGCCTAGTACTACCTGAAAGTATCTCAGGGCCAGTATCTAGAAAAATAGAATAGTCTGCATATTTCATAATCTCAGCTCCATGATTATTAGTAATTACCACCGTCTTAGCACCATATTCTCTTGCTGCCTTTAAAGCTCCTATAACATAAGCTGCGCCGCCACTAGCAGAAATACCTACAACTACATCAAGGCACTGCTCTCGAACTCCAATTTCTGCGTTTTCGCTACTTTTCAAATTTATCTTCGCTAGAACATCAGCATAACCAGCAGCTTCATCATCTTCTGCTCCCTCTACTGCATACTGAATAGCCTTTTCGCCACCAGCGATAACAGCTTTTACTAAATCTGGCTCAGTAGAGAAAGTAGGCGGACATTCAACCGCATCTAAAACACCAAGACGCCCACTAGTACCAGCTCCCACATAAATTAATGACCCACCCTGCCTTAAAGATTCACTAACTAATTCAATAACAGCGCCAATATCCTCTTTGACATTCGCAATAGCCTTTAAAATCTGTTGGTGATCATCTACAAAGAGCTGTACTAAATCAGAAGAGTTTAATTGATCTAAATTTTCAGAAAGTGGATTTATCGATTCTGTAATAGGCAGCATTATTTAAAGCCTCCTTGATACAGCAGGCAAGACACCTTATGGCACGGCTGCCGAACTCCAATTTCTGCGTTTTCGTCGTCCTCATGATCCTCATGCACACCTAGTGCACTGCGGTCATTCGTCCTCCTCAGCCTTGAACTTGTTCGTTCGGCAACCGTGCCTTTTTGTGACTGCTCGCGAACTCCAATTTCTGCGTTTTCGTCGTCCTCATGATCCTCTAAAAGCTGTGGATCATTAATCTCACAAGCTTCAAAGCATTCTGGACATCTAGTGCGGAAAGCACAACCACTCGGTATTTTACTTGCACTCGGTATTTCACCATAGAGAAAAGTACGCTCTCTATCACGCTTAGTCGGGTCTGGGACTGGGGCTGAACTTAAAAGAGCTTTAGTATAAGGGTGCAAGGGATTCTTAAATAAATCATCTTTAGCCGCTATCTCTACTATCTTCCCTAGATACATAACAGCTACTGTATCTGCGATAAATTTAGCCACGGCTAAGTCATGAGTAATAAAAAGAAAACTAATACCCAATTCCCGCTTAAGTTTCAGCATTAAATTCAATATAGTCCACTGAATCGATACATCTAAAGCACTAACCGCTTCATCTGCAATAATCAATTTAGGATTACATGCTATCGCTCTAGCTATGCAGACTCGCTGATTCTGCCCACCTGAACACTGATGTGGATACTTAGAAGCAAGTTCAGGATCAAGCTCCACAAGCCGCATAAGCTCAAACACTCTGTCTTTAATATTCTTTTCCTTATTTATCCTCAAGGGTTCAGCAATAGAATCAAAGATTTTAAAACGAGGATCTAAGCTACTAAAAGGATTTTGGAAAATCATCTGTAAACTTTTTCTTTTATTTAAAAGCTTAGATCCATGAAGATGTAAAAAATCTTCACCTTCAAAATTAATCTCGCCTGAATCTGGTTCTGCAAGACGAGTTATAAGCCTAGCTAAAGTGGATTTACCGCAGCCAGATTCGCCTACCAAAACTAATATCTCAGCTCTATCAATAGATAAATCTACTCCCCTCACGACCTGAAGAAGCTCTTTAGCTCCCATAGCCCACCCTCCATCTTTTGAGATAGAAAAAGACTTAGATAAATTTTTAACCTCTAATAAAGCCACTATTTAAGAACATAACATATTCAAGACCGCTGAAAAAGCAGAAGAAAGTTTTTTTCAGAGGTAAAATGGTATCAGTGGGAAAAAATATTTTAAATCTCTCAATAATCGGTGCTGGAGCTATGGGTTCAGCGATAGCCTCTGGTGTTCATTTAGCTCAAAAAAAAATAGCTAAGACGAAGAGTAAAGTCTCCGAGAGATACGAAGACATAGGGATTAGAGTTTCACTACACACTCATCATGGACTCTCTGATAAAGAGGTTAAATTAAGTATCTGCAATCGTAGTCAAGAAAAATTAAATGAGTTAAATAAAAAAGTAGACTTCACCGCTTACGAAAAAATCGAGAAGATGCTTAGCGTAGAAAAACCAAATCTACTAATCATCGCAGTTAAACCTAAAGATATTTCTGAAATCCTAGATTCTTTAAAAGACATAAGCAGCGAATGTATTATCGTCTCCGTACTCGCTGGAATAAATATAAAAACGATAGAAAACAGATTTCCATTTAATCCAATTTTTCGAGCCATGCCTAACACTCCAGCCCAAATCGGCTCTGGAATTACGGCTCTAACTTACAACAAACACTGCGATGACAAACATAAAAGCTTAGTAGAAGAAATCTTTAAGGCAATCGGTGACGTTATTTTCATAGATGACGAAAATAAAATGCATGCAGTGACAGCTCTTTCGGGATCTGGGCCAGCCTATTTCTTTTTTCTTGCAGAAGCTTTAATTCAAGCTGGAGTCGATCAAGGACTTAGCTTAGAGGAAGCGAGTATTTTAGTAAATAAAACTTTTCTAGGTTCAGGACTATTACTAAATTCCTCTAGTAAAGACCCTGAGCCAGAAAAACTCAGAAAGGCAGTCACCAGCCCAAATGGCACTACCCATGCTGCTATCAGCAGCTTAGAAAATAATGGGTTTTTAGAAATAATTAATCAAGCAATTCAAGCAGCAAGTCAAAGATCTAAAGAATTAGCTATAAATTAAAAGACTATTAGTTTAAATCTGCTTAACTTAAGGATCCGCTCCCCGACCGAGGTATAAAACCTAGCTCGGGGAGCGGATCCTTAATCTCTTTACCTGACAGTCCGTGATGAAAAATTTCATTTCTCATCACTTCCTTAACCTTTAGCCCACTTACCATTTCTCATATATATAAAACATGGAACAAACAAAACAATCCAGTAGAGCCATTCACTAGCCCAGCCCCAAAGCAGCGACAAATGTAGCTGCTCTAAAACTATATAGTTATATACGGAGTATACAATTACAGCTAAAAGCTCAGCTAATAAAGCAGTTTTAGTATGAGCAGTACCAATTACAGCATTAACCCAGATATTTGAGAAAGAAGCAATAAACAGTCCGACTAAAACTATTTTCAAAACTGGAGTAGCTGCTGCAATAAAACCATCACCCTGACCATAGATACCCAGCCAAAAATTTAAATTCATCATAACTAAAGCACATGAAATCAAAGCAAAGATTACCGACAATCGCGACACTCTCCAAACCAAACCCAGCACAGCATCTTGCTTACCTTGTCCGATTAAATTACTCACCATAGTATTCGTAGTCGCAGAAAAAGCCCAAGTAAAGCAGCCGAATAAACCTAAAATATTTCTCATAGTATTAGAAATAGCGAGTTCGAGTGAACCATAATGTTCAACCAAAATATAAAAATACTCCCAACTAAGTATGCTGATAGCGTACTGAAGAATTAAAGGTGAAGACTGCTTCAGGACAATCTTACAAAGAGAGAAATCTAGACTTCTTGGTTTAAATAATTTAAAAGTATTTTTAATACCACTGATATTTAGAACTAAACAAATAACTAAAAATCCTGAAAATTCAGCCATTAATGAAGCATACGCTGCACCATTAAAACCTAGTTCGGGAAAACCAAATTTACCATAAATTAAAACATAATCAAAAAATATATTTACAAGCGTCTCAATAAAAGTACCAATAATTAAAAGATGTGAATTATTAGTACCGACTAAAAGCGTGTTACCAAGCTGATACAGATAAAGAAAGACTAAACCAAAAATCCGAATTTTAAGAAAACTAAAGGCAGCTACAAAATTACTAGAATCTTTTAAAGAAATCGCAAATATCTGACCAGCAAAAACATAGGTAAAAAGCAATCCTAATAAGGCAATGAAGATACTAATAATCGCTCCTTGATAAAAAAGCTTACCTATCTCATCTGGATTATTTTCTCCAGCTCGCCTAGCTATAAGCACTCTGACACCATTACTAAAACCCATACCGATTACAGCAAAGATTAAATAATAAATACCAGTTAAACCCGCTAACCCTAAAGCTTTCTCACCAAGCGTACCAAGAAAAATATTATTAATAACGAAATTAAACTGTGGCACAACAATAGCAGCAGCTATCGGCAAAGCGATACCCAAAATCTCTCGATTAGAAGATTTCACTTGAAGATCTTTACTATTGTTGATACTGAGCATTTACCTGAGCCATATTTAATATCTCATTCCATTCTTCTCTAGTAACTGGCTGCACTGACAAGCGAGACCCTTTCTGCACCAGCTTCATATCTTTTAATTTAGAATTAGCCTTTATCGCTTCAAGAGAAATAAAAGGTAAATCCTGAATGTGTTTTACATCTACTAGCCACCAGCGTGGATTATTTATATCGCTCTGTGGGTCATAATATTTAGATTTTTTATCGAACTGCGTAGGATCTGCATAAGCTTCTCTAGTAACGATTTCCACTATGCCAACAATCCCAGGTGGCTTAGCATTACTATGATAAAAAAATGCTTTATCACCAGTCTTCATCTCTTTCATCATAATGTTTCTAGCTTGATAGTTTCTAACACCGTCCCACATATCAGTTTTATTCGGCAGAGACTTCAAATCATCTATAGAAAACGATGATGGTTCTGATTTTATAAGCCAATAATTACTCATAAATTAAATCTTAGCGAAAAGCCAAGAAATGCTTTAAAATAATTCCCTTAAGTGTAAATACAAAGCATAGGGACTTATCCAACTTCAATCCCACCCATTGTTAATATAACTTCAGTAAGTCCATTAAGTCCATTAGGATCTCGTCATACCTTTCCCACCCCGAGCGCACTATCTCAACCACTGACTCCCATTACCAAACCAGAAAAAATAAATCATCTACAAGCCATAATCAAAATAGGCTCAAATACTGGCAGCCTTACTATAACCGACCTAGTAAATAATTACACAGAGAGCGACAAATTCAATCTAGGAGAAGATTTGAGCGGGGAAGGAAAGAAGGAATTAAAGCCAGAGAATATTGAGTACAGCCTAAAAACGATGGAAAGATGGGCTCAAATCATGAAATTATATGGAATAGCTGAATGTCAAATAGTCGCAACTAAGTCACTGAGAGCTGCAAGCGACGGACAAACATATCTTGATAAAGCTAAAAAGATTTTAAATGATGCGAATCGTAGTATGGTAATAAATGATCGCATTATACTCCCTCAAGAGGAAGCTGAATTATCCATCAAAACCGTTAAAAGTCAGCTTGGTCCAAAGATTGAGGATGGTTATGTCGTAGATTATGGCGGAGCTAGCTGTGAAATAAGCGAAGTATTAAATAATGAACTTGCAACAGGTGGCAATGGGAAAGGAGTATTCTCCAGCTTAAAAATAGGTACTCATCCACTGATAGCTGAGCTTAAAAAAATTAAATGAGGGAGAAGAACTCTGGGGGAAAGATCTCTCAGGCTTAATTCTCTCATTAAAAGAAAAAATCACAGAAAAACTAGATACTCTAAATTTTATCGATAAAAAAGATAGAGATAAGAATAATCAATCTTCTGAAGTACCTAAAAACCAAGAAAATGGAAAAACACTTTACCTGATAGGTGGCAGTCTGAGAAAGGCTGGTGAATCGATCATGGAAAAAGGTGAAACGCTCAAGGATATTAAATTAAGCCGAGATAAACTACTAGAAAAACTTGAAGAAAGACAAGACAAGCTAATTGCAACGATTCAGGCAAATAATGACCGATCTGAAGTAAAACGCTTAGACCATCTTAAAGATTTAGTCAGCAGCCTTGCGCTCATAAGCCTTTTAGGAAAAATGCCTAGCGAAACTAAAGTTAAATTTATCGAAAGCGGTATGGTAGATGCTTTAATCAGCAAAGAAGCCGAAAAAATAGGCTTAGATTTAAGTGATTTAGGCACTCAAAAACCTTTTAGTCCAATCACGATATTAGATCAAGACACACTCGCAAAAGGGACCAAGCTCGCAGAGTGGCTCGCTCAGTGGATTAACACGATTCTCCCAGGAAAAAAGTTAAGTGAAGAAGAAAAAAATACTATGCATAGTGCTGCCACCTATAGCTATCTATACCCTTCTAATACTAATACTTCAGAAGCAAACCGTATTAAAAAGCTCTTAGCCGTTATGCTTGATGGTAAGGAAAATAAGGATCAGATCTTAAATATCCTCATCCCTTCAATGACAGGGAAAGACAGTATAAATACCTCAAACACTACTGAAAGTCTTTTCAATAAATTAACAGCTCAGGTTTTAAAACTAGCTAAGTTAATCAGCTTTAACAATCCAGAAATTCTAAATCACTTTAAATTAACCAAGGAG
>JBJTTW010000121.1:0-3567 GCA_046080385.1 bacterium | reverse complement strand
TCCATCGAGAGCTACACTGCTTGCACCTTGAGCCGTTAATTCAGTCCTTATGTCACCTATTACCTTGGTAACATAATCGAAACTCGCTGTTCCAGCTAGCACTTCTGCTGCTGCTGAATCTTGAGTTGCGGTAAGTGGAGTATAAGAATAGTTAGCATCTATATTTATTCCTCTCTCATTAACGAAAACTGGTGATGCCACCGTTGTAGTATCAATATATGCTGGACCAAATTGCAAGTTGGTAGTCTCACTAAACGTGATTCCGCTTTGGATAGTTCTATCAGTTTGATTAGTTCTGTCAGTACTAGGACCTTTTAGTAAGCCTACGCTGTTAAATCTTGTTGTATTTGAAACATCTTCGATATTTTTTACGCGTTCGTTAATTTCTCGCTGTAAAGCATTTCTTTCGTCTGGACCATTGGTACCGTTGGCTGCTTGGATCATCAGTTCTCTTATTCTTTGCAAATCATCTTGCATCCCTTGGAGCTGTCCCTCTGCTACTTGAATTAAACTTATTCCATCCATTTGATTTTGGATGGTTTTTCTGTACGCTCTAACGTCAGATGTTATTCTCTGAGCGATAGTCATACCAGCTGCATCATCACCAGCGGTATTAACTCTTTTTCCAGTTGATAATCTTTTTGCTGTGACTTCTAAGTCTCTATTATTCGTTCTTAAAGCTGCTTGTGCGTCAAGGCTTAATCTATTTGTGTTAATTACTAGTCCCATTGTTCTCCTCCAAATGACTTTGTTGTTTTGTTTTGTACGTTTTGTAAGCTTGTGCGTTGCTTACAAGTATATAAATCGGTAATAGTGGAGAAACCTAAGTCGGGACAATGCTTGAAGTTTTAAATGGATTTTAGCTTTCAAGGCTAGCGCTTAAAAGCTAATCTATGAAGATGATTCTATGATATATAACTTAATTCAATTTAAGTATGTTCTTGAAAATACTTAAGTAAGAAGGGTTAGAGCTAATCTGTAAGTGCTATTAATATTGCTTGGCACTAGACCTTTTCACTAGATTCTATCTTATAGTCACAAAGTTTAGAAATAAGTTTAAGACATCTATTAGATTCACTTTCGATAGGGGTTTTCATATCTGGCATATAAGGCTTACCAAATTTGATTAGAACTTTACCATTTGCTCTATAGCTTATGCCAGTGGGGACTATAGGGGTTTTAGTTAATCTTGATATAAATACTGCACCATTATTAGGTGTGCCGAGAAATTCTGTTTTAGAACGCGTACCTTCTATAAAGATCACTAATTTCCATGCTTCTTTACTAAGAATTTTTTTTACTAATTTTAGAGTTGAGCTTCCTGTATTATCCCTGTCTACGGGAACCGCAGATAAAAGGCTAATAAGATAGCCTAATATAGGACTCGAGAATAACTCACGCTTAGCTAGGAAGCTAATAGGTGGTCTAATAAATAGTCCTAATAAAGGTGGGTCGTTTAAAGAACGATGGTTAGCGGCGAAGATATAATTTTTATTCTGATCGAATTTTTCTTCAGTGAATTCTACTTCTACCTTATATAAAAAATTAAAATAGAAAGAAAGAAAAAAAACTCCTATTAACTGAGAGATGTGGCTTAAGCTAGAGCCGTAAAAATTTTTTAATTCAAATTTTTGTTTAGTTTCATTCATAGAGAAAGAAAGCCTTAAGTCTTGCTATCATAGCTTATTATAAAATGGTTTTTTTTGAAACAAAGGCTAAAATTTCACTAGATCCTATCGTAGGTCTTGTACAAAAAGCTAGTGAGGATACTAATTCACAGAAGCTCCTTGCCATAGTCGGCTCAGCGATGGACGATGCGGGCAAGTTAATAGTTCCAGATGTAGTGAATCAGTCTGCTTTAGAAATAGTCCAGCAAGGGCTGAATATGGAATATGCCCCGAGTGGTGGTTTGAAGGATTTAGCTCCTTTAATTACTGAGGAGTTTGTCGGTAAGGATAATTTACAGAAACTTTACTCTGAAAATATTCGCCGTGCTGAAGTGGTTACGGGTGGTGGTACTAATGCCATTTCTCTTTCCTTGATGACTTGTACTAAGTCTAATGATCCTATAATCGTCCAGAGACCACATTGGGCGGGCTATGACAGTGTCGCTTTAGGTATAGGGCGTAGTAATCTTATTAATTTTGAGCTTCTAGATAAAGATTTAAAATTTAACCTTGATAGCTTGGCTAAGGCTTTAAACTTTGCTGTTAAGTCTTTACCATTGGATTCTACGAGCAAGATTACCCTTATTCTAAATACTCCTTTTGATAATCCTCTTGGTAAAGAGATTAGCCATGCTGATTTAATGGAGATAGCTAATCTTTTAGGTACTTATAAGAACCAGAAATTCTTAGTGATCTTGGATATAGCTTATATAGATTTTGGACCTACTGCTAAAGATTATAATAAGTTATCTTTTATTAGTGATTTCTTTAAAAAGGCTGGTCTAGAGCATTTAAGTGTGATAGTCGCTTCTACTTTATCTAAGAGCTTTGCGATGTATGGTGCTAGAGTCGGGGCAGCGACACTGTTTTCGCCTGAATATGAAAATGTCTCAGAGTGGAAAGATATAGCTGGTGGTGTACTTAGAGGTACTTTAAGTAATCTTTCTAGAACTAGTCAAGAAATAGCTTTAAAGATACTGTCAGATTCCTCCAGACTGGCTTCTATTCATGAATTCCAGCGTAATACCGTCGCTATGATTAATAAGCGTCGTGAACATTTTATAAATAAAATCACCACTGTTTTACCTGAAGAATTAGAAATGATAAGCCCTGATGGTGGTTTCTTTTTATCTTTTAGGCTGAGGAATGAAGTCCTAGAGCGTTTCCCTGATTTCGCGAAAAGGCTTTCTGAAAGCTTTATATCTAATAGTGTTTACATTCCTGTTCTTTGTGAGCAGTTTATTCGTGTGCCTATTTGCGGGTTAAGGGAAGAGCTTTTAGATTTAGTCGCAGATAAAATCACAGAGCATAGTGCGAAGATTTTTGGAAAAGTCCATTAAGGGATGAAAGAAAAAGCAGTCTTAATTGACATAATTAGTTTGGATATTACTAAAAGGGAATCAGAGCTTAGGCTTGAGGAGCTGAACAGCTTGGTTAAAACCTATGGTGGAGTAAGTTCTGAATATATAATACAGAAACGCAGCAGTCCTAATTATAAGACTTATGTCGGCGAGGGTAAGCTTACTGAGCTTTTAGATCGTTTTGAAAACTTTGATGATTTGGATGTAATTATTATCAATAATATTCTTAAGCCGAGGCAGATATATAATTTAGAAGAATTTTGCATTAATTACCAGATTGACAAGAAAAAAGAGGATGAAGAGAGTTTACGCTGGGAAAATCCTAAGAAAATTAAAGTCTGGGACAGGGTTGATTTAATTTTAAAGATTTTTGATAAGCATGCGACTACTGTTGAAGCTAAATTGCAGATTGAGCTTGCGAGCATTAAGCATATGGGACCACGAATATTTGGTATGGGTTTAGAGCTTTCTCGTCAGGCTGGTGGTATCGGTACTATCGGTGCTGGTGAATCGAATACGCAGATGATGAAACGTCACTT
>JBJTTW010000120.1:0-7992 GCA_046080385.1 bacterium | reverse complement strand
AGCTATACTGAAGTGCTTCTGAAAAAGACTTTAAGTGCTGCTCTAGAGAGGATTAATCCACAAATCCCCTTAGAGACTATCACTGAGACCATTACTAGGCTTGCTAGACCAGAGTCTTTAGATTTAATTATTAATAATAAGGCTTTTCATAAATTACTTTTAGATGGAATAGATGTGAAGTATAAATTAGATGGGGAGCTGGTCGATGATAAGCTTTTCCTGATTGACTTTGAGGACTTTGATAATAAAGTAAATTCTTTTAAAGCTGTAAACCAGTTTACGATAAAAGGTTCTAAACAGCTAAGAAGACCAGATATAGTGTGTTTTATTAATGGCTTACCTTTATTCGTAATTGAGCTGAAAAGCCCTAGTAGAGAAGATGCTGATATTTGGGATGCTTTTAATCAATTACAGGTCTATAAAGAAGAAATTACTGACTTATTTATTTTTAATGAGGCTTTAGTAATTAGTGATGGAGTGACAGCACGCTTAGGCTCACTTACCGCTAATGAAGAAAGATTTACTCCATGGAAGGCGATTAAAAATGAACTCGATAAGCCTAAGCATGAATGGCAGTTAAAGACTTTAGTTCAGGGCTTCTTTAATTTGGAAATGTTACTAGATTACATTCGCTATTTTATTATCTTTGAGACTAATGAAGAATCTAAAATCATTAAAAAAATCGCAGCTTATCATCAATTCCATGCAGTAAGAGAGGCTGTGAAAGCTACTTTAATCGCTTCTGGAGCGATTTTAAAAGAAGCTAGTAATTCTACGGCTTTAGTCTTAAGGGCGAAGGTTGAAGTAAATAGTAAAAAAGCAGGTGTAATCTGGCATACACAGGGATCTGGGAAAAGTATTTCTATGTGCTGCTATGTAGCTAAATTAATTAAATTAGCAGCCCTGAAAAACCCAACTATATTAGTAGTCACTGATAGAAATGATTTAGACGGGCAGTTATACGGCACTTTCTGTAACACTAAAGAATTATTCGGACAAGAGCCGATTCAAGCTGAAAATAGACTAGAGCTTAGAGAAGCTTTAGCTGCAAGGGATGTAGGCGGGATTATATTTACCACTGTCCATAAATTCACTCTTGCTGGAGATGAAGAAAGACACCCAGTTTTAAACTCTAGAGATAATATAGTGGTTATTTCAGATGAAGCACATCGCAGCCAATACGGATTAAATGCTCAATTAGACCATAAGCGAGGTATTTATAAATATGGTTACGCTAGGCATTTACGGGATGCCATTCCTAATGCTACATTCATCGGCTTTACTGGTACGCCTATATCACTAAGAGATAAAGATACTAGAGCGGTATTTGGAGATTATATCTCTATCTATGATATTAAAGATGCTGTAGATGACGAGGCTACAGTGCCTATATACTATCAACCACGCTTAACTAGACTGGATCTTAATAATGATGAAATTAATAATCTCTCTGCTGAATTAGAAGATGTCCCTGAAAATGAGGAAGATTTAGAATTTCAAGAAAAGGCTAAAATCAAATGGAGTAAATTAGAAAAATTAGTAGGAGCTAAAAATAGATTAGAGAAAATAGCTCAAGATCTAATCTCCCACTATGATGAACGAGAATCTAAGCTGAGTGGGAAGGCTATGATAGTCACTATGTCTAGAGAGATTTGTGTAAGCCTATACGATAAAATTATTAAATTAAAAGCAGAATGGCACGATGATAATCCTAATAAAGGAGCTATAAAGATCATCATGACTGGTTCTACTTCAGAGGCTCAGCATATTTCTAAGCATGTGTATAATAAAAGCACTAGAAAAGATTTAGAGAAACGTTTTAAAGATCCGAGTGATCCACTTAAATTAGTCATAGTTAGAGATATGTGGCTAACTGGCTTTGATGTGCCTTGCTGTACGACTATGTATGTAGATAAGCCCATGAAAGGACATAATCTAATGCAGGCTATAGCTAGAGTAAATAGAGTCTTTAAAGATAAGCCTAGTGGCTTAATCGTAGATTATATAGGGATATTTAATAATCTAAAAGAGGCTTATAAAACTTATACCGATTCATCTGGTAAAGGACAGCCTACCCAAGACCTAGATGCAGCATTCACTATACTAAAAGAAAAACTAGATTTAATTAGAATACTATTTAAAAAAACTCCTAAATCTAATGGCTTTGATTATTCAGCTTATAAAATTCAAGCTAAAGAATTATTAGTTCCTGCCGCAGATTATATTATTGGCTTAGAGGATGGTAAACGCAGGTTCTTTGATTTAATTCTTGCTCTTAATATAGCTAATTCTTTATGTTCTACTATGGAAGAGGCTTTCGAGTATGAAGAAGAAATAGCATTTTTAAATACAGTAAAAGTCTTTATTAGTAAACTCACTAATGTAGATAAAAAACGTAAAGCAAGAACTAAAGATTCTACCCTAAAACAGATTTTAGATAATGCTATAGTTGCAGATGAAGTCACAGACTTGTATTCATTATGTGGCATTGATAGACCAGATATTAGTCTTTTAGAGCCAGAGTTTCTAAAAGAAGTCGCAGAGATGCCGCATAGAAATTTAGCTTTAGAGCTATTGGAAAGACTTTTAGCAGATCATATTAAAGCTAAATTTAAGACTAATCTAATTAAAGAGAAGAAATATGCTGATAGGCTTAAAGAGACACTTTTAAGATATCATCAAGGTTTTATTACTAATTTAAAAGCTTTACAAGAACTCTTAAATATGGCTAAAGAATGCTCTGAAGATGCTGTTTATGCTGAATCTATGGGGCTTAATAGTGATGAACTTGCTTTCTTTGATGCTTTAAATAATAATTCTAGTGCTAAAGATTTAGGTGATGAGACCCTAAAAATGATAGCTAAAGAAATTACTGAAAAGCTTAGGAAATCTACTACTGTAGATTGGCAGAAAAGAGAGAGTATTAGAGCGAGTCTGAGAATCATAGTTAGAAGAACTCTTCAGAAATATGGTTATCCACCAGATAAAGCAGAAGATGCAGTAAGCTTAATTCTTAGTCAGGCAGAGGTTTTAGCTGATGTGTGGAGTGCGGGAGTTTAGCTTTTGTAATGAAACTATTTTAGTGATTTCACATCTAATTATCAGCTAACTCTAGATTAAGGTTTGCAACTCGAATATTTTGCTTATATGGATAAGATTCCTCTACTGGAGAGATCAGGTAGGCTTCATCAATTTTAATGCTTGTCATCATCTCATAAAACCCCCTAGATAATTTAGGTGCCTTAGAAGCTTTAAACTCAAAAGCAAGTAATTTATCTTTGCGAGTTTTTACAATTAAGTCCAATTCTGCCCCATTAGAGCTTCTCATGAAATAAGCTTCTGGGTTTTTAAAATGATTTAGTATATTTTCTATAGTATAAGCTTCCCATGAGGCACCTAGGCAAGGGTGGGCAAGCAGGCTTGCAAAATTATCAACCTTAATTAAATTATGAAATAAGCCACTATCTCGAATGTAAAGCTTAGGTGATTTAATTAGTCTTTTTTTAAATTAGCTTCATAAGGCTGTAGAAGCCTAATCATATAAGTGGCTTCAAGTAAATCCAAATAATTTTTAACGCTAGGGATGCTCAGTTCACTAACTTCTGCAATTTTCGAATAGTTTAATATTTGGCCATGATAGTGACTTAATAGCTGCCAGAAGCGTTTCATCGCATTAGTATTAATCTGAAAACCTAACTGAGGAATATCTCTCTCTAAAAAGGTTTTAATAAAATCTTCTCGCCATTCATAGCTATCTTCATCATTTTCAGCTGGAAATGAATCAGGGGACCCCCCCTCTAAGCCAGTGTTTATGCTCTTCTTTAAGTGATAATGTCTCTTTAGTATTTAAAATTTCGGTGAAAAGTAGTGGGGTTAATTCTAGGTAAGCTATTCTACCTGCTAGACTCTCGCTAGACTGTCTAATAAGGTCTCTAGAAGCTGAACCTAGAATTAAAAATCTAGCGTTTAATTTATTTAAATCACTACGATTCTGTAAATTTAAGTAAATTATTTTTTGTTTTCCTTTGATTTTCGTTAAGTAAGATTTAGCCAATGTCGATTTACCACATTGTCTAGGTGCTAATATAGCCACTACAGGTGAGTGCTTAAGGCTTTTTTCTAACTTTTCTTCTAATTTCCTGCTTAAATAACCATGCATTTTAGAAACACCACTATCTGATTTACATGGTTATCAGGGTTTTTCTCAGTGGCACTTCTCGCAGAGACCTAAAACCTCATCTATAACTTCTATCTGTGCAAAGCCACTTACATGAAGCTCTGTAGCTGCTCTCTCTACGGGCTTTACGCTGTGACAGATTTTACAGACTAGGAGCCGATGCAAGTGGTTCTTATGCTCACAGCATTTCATAAAACTATTTATCGAATGGACTTTATGCACTATATCTAACTCTAAAAGTGTCTCTATGACCCGATATATAGTGATTGCTGGATAATTTTTCCCTTCATTCTTTAGTAAATCTTGAAGCTCGTATGCAGAGAGGGCTTTATCGTGTTTAGCTATGGCTTCTAAAATATCATTACGTGCCCGAGTGGATTTAAAGGCGTGCTGTTTTAGTTTCTCTAGGGCTTTTTCGATGAAATTTTCTTGGTGTGGGTTTAGGTGGGGCATGAGGCTTCCTTTCTGTATTATAACGGTGTTTTATTTTCTCTATCTAGGTTATCTTCTTATGCTGGGTTCACTGGCTCACTTTGATGATTAGTAGTTGCTTTTGTAGTATGTGGAGTGATAGTCTCCGTGATAGTTTCTGTAGGTTGTGCTATATCTTGCGGAGTATTGTTTGCTGGGTCGTGATTTGTCTGGATCTCGTCAGTAGTAGCATTAGGTGAATGAGGTTCTGTCTTCCAATGCTCTGGTAGTGGCGGAAAATCTTTATAGGTCTCATTTTTCTCATGAAATGCTTTTCGATCTATAAATGAAAACTGTCCAGTGAGAGCGATTCCGCCTACTTGTTTATCATGTTCTTCTTTTCCAGTTTTAGGGTCTTTTGAGTTTTTAAAATCATCTCGTTGAGCTAACTCACGATTGATTTTTTGGCTTATTGGATCGGATTGTTCTAGCTGAGCTTTTTTCCTGTTTGTTTCTTCAGGACTGTCTTTATGTGTATTACTGGAATTGAGTAGTTCATGCACATTAGGTTGTGCTGCAATTTTAATTCTGGTATCTCTGTATTTACCTGCGCTTTCCCAATCTAGGTCTTTAAAATTTTCTTGATTCTCTGGTGATGAGATCATTTGCAATAAACTTTGAATGTTAGCCTTAAAAGTATTCTCTTTTAGTAAAAAATCATTTGTAAACAAGGAAGTCTTAATACTAAGAGTATTTTTGGTGGATGTGGTTTTTTCAATATGTTCATTTATTTCTGTACAGGTCTTCTTGAGATTATTCTGAAACTGTTCCTGAACTGCAGTCTTGAGATGTTCTTTCGTTAAATTTCCTAGATGCGTTAATATGGATAAAGAAGGAGCAGCTTCAAACCCTTCGTGTGATTTACTATGAACTTGATGAATTTTCATTGTTTGTGATTGAGAGGGTAAGTCCCCACCTTCTAGAAAATCACTTAATTTCATTTCATATATATTAAAATTAGGTAATCCATTAATAACTGCCTTTTTGGCGATGATCAGGTTACATTTTTGCCAATCAAGTTCTTCATCTGGATTTGTACGTGGGTCACGTATAATGTATACCTCATTACTTTTCTTAATGAATTCATTATGATTCGTTTCCGTTGATTTGCGTAAAGCTGTGAAAAAATCTATTAAAGATTTATGTCTTTTTGTATTTATAGAGAAGTCGGCTGTGCGTGTTTCTGTTTTGGAGAATTTTATTTCTCCGTCTCCAGTTCCTTCTCCATGAGCCTGTCCACAACCGCAGTTATCATCATGAATATGGACCCCTAGCTTACTCAAACTCTCCAAAGACTCACGCAGCTTAGCCTTCTCGGCCCCCTTCAAAGAAACAAGCTCAGTCTTCATAGTCCTAATTAAGCTCTCCCCGAGCTTATTTCCATCTCCACTAAGTTCTATACTTCTATAATTATCTTTAATAAAAGCTTTATCTAAAGCTGTTTCTAAATTCCTCTTAGCTAGAGCATTTGGCTTTAGAATATACAGCTTCGGTTTTTTAAGTTCTGGATCTACTTCGAAATGCAGATCTCTGCCATTAAACTTTTCTTTAAGCTTAGCTTTTAATTCTGAAAAATCACCTTCTGGTAAAGCTACTATAAATAAAGGCTTTAAGCCTTCCTGGGCTATAGCTTTTTCGTTAGCTTTTGCTGCTGCTTCAGTTTCAGCCTCAGAGCTTTCTTGACTAGCCGCTGGCTTTCCTACAAAAGAATTCAAGATTGGTATATTTTTTAGTAGACCTAAAAACATTTAGTGAAGCCCTCCGTGATGCACTAAAGAATGTAAATTATCCTGCTCACTAGCATTATTAGCTCCAGCGATACTTACCCCTTCTGAGATTTCAGCTAGATGTACGTCAGCAGCATGTGCTTCACCGCATACGGGACACTCTAGAAGTTCAGCGCTGAGGGCAGTATGATTTAGATCAGCATTAGATTTATCAGTATCTTTTCTAAATGCTTTAAATAATTCAGGGATAAGAGTAAAAGCTCCAGCCATCGCTAAGTTTTGGCTAATAAAAGCTAAAGCTTTATTTGGGACGTTTTTAGCGATAGCTTGCCCTAATGGGATAGCTGTATTTAACATAGTTTCCATCTGTGCTAGCTTAACTAAGAATTTAGAAGCATCTTTAGTAAAGGTTTCTTTAATTTTATCTAGAATATTTTTACTCTTATCACCATGAGTGAGCTGCTCGCCTAAGCTGATCGCCAGTCCTAGGGCTGATCTCATTACGAAACTAGGGACTTTTACTACCCTATGTAAAGCTACGAAGGGTATTATGGTAAGTAAATTTTTTGCTAGGTTTTCCCATTTTTGAGTGCCGTAATTTAGTAAATGCATGGCAGCGACTGCTGAGCCATTAGTAATTTCATTAGGGCTATGTATATGATGCAGTGGTAGGCTGAGTCCTTGGGCTAGGAAAATATTTGTAGTATTTATAGTGGCTCTAGCGAGTATCGGCTTTAATGCTTTCGGGATAGATTCATTTTCAGAAATGTTACTTATTAACTTTTCTAGAAATCCTTTTTTTGTTTCCTCGTGATCGTGATTATGCTTATGATGCTTTGTGTGTGTGTGATTATGGGCATGAGCTTCGTGTGTATGTTCCTCATGAGCGTGAGGGTGCTGTGTATAGTGTTTATGTTCTTGGGTTTTTGATGTGTCATGATTGTGACTGTGTTTCTTATCTTTATGTAAAGATTTAAGTTTATCTGTACTAGGCTTATGATGATGATCACCATCACAGGGATCTAGCTCATCTCCATTTTTAAGATGTAAATGAAAACCATATTCAGACTGATATTTCTTGACGAATTCTCTTAGCTCGGGGCTTTGTTCTAAATCAGATACTGTCTTGCCGCTTAGAGTCTTAATGTAAGTCTCAAGGCACTGTTGCCGAACTCCATTTTCTGCGTTTTCGGCATCGCCAGAAATTACCCGTACACTGCGGTCATTATTTGAAGCTGAATTATTGAAGCTAAGAGTGGCGTTTAGCATGGATGCTAGTTAAGATATATGATGCTTTAGCTTCCTGTGAATCTTATTATTGTTATAAAATTACATTAACGATATTATCATATTATTACGTAATGCAATTTGTTCACTAAGTTTTTTTAAGGAAGTAACGGGAAATTTATTTTTTAGTGAATCATTCATAAATTTAGGCACTTTTTGGATGTGGAAATCTTTAAGGCAAGATTTAACGGCACTGTTGCTCAATCAAAATCCGACAAAGGAGCTAAGAAGAAATGACGAAAAAGGTTTCAAATATTGAGTTTGCAGCTCATTAGATTTAATAATTTATTGATCAGTGAGTAAGAGAGAGGGTTTTAGGTACAAATATCC
>JBJTTW010000119.1:0-5182 GCA_046080385.1 bacterium | reverse complement strand
TCTTTACAAGCAGTCGATAGAGATATCCGACTGTAAAAACGATATCTCCTGGCTTTAAAAAAGCCGGGAGACTGTAATGCATGTCCAAAGCCTTCGGGCTTAAAGATTGCAGTAGTCGTCTTGTAACGGTCTATGAACTCCCGGCTATTTAATAATATATAAATTTCTAAATAGCTTTTTTGAAAATCTTAGTGCAAGCACTAAAACATTAAATAGTTAATAAAGGAGAGAGTAGATGAGTTCTGCATGGCTGCCACAATTTAATATTTTAAAATTTTTAAATCTTGATTTAACGCTGTTCCTGTGTGATCCTCAGACGTGGTCAAGTCAAGTTACAAATTGGTGGAATGGTAATCAAGATAGCAGTTCTGGTATTTTTGGTATTAAGATTACAGTGCTTATACTTATTTATGGCGTTCTGGCTTATGTCTGGTTTAGATGCAAAAATAAAATAAAAATTTTAAACAGTAATCCCTATCAAGCAAATTTAGCTGAAACAGAATCTGGGATAAAGGATTTAAAAGCTTTTTATCAGCTCATAAAAGAATCGAATAGTTCTTATGAACTTAAAGGGAAAATCGATAAATACTTTGATAAACCATATTCTGAGACAAATCTTCAAAGTTCTATGTATATTAATTTAGAACATGCATGGAAAGAGTTTTCTGAGGGCGTGCATGAGTATAAAGATCAGTTGATGAATGTTTATCAAGCTGAAGATTTTTTTAAACTTAATACTATAGTAAGTCCTTATGTATTTAAATTGAAGCATTATCCTAGCTTCTTTACCAGTACTGGACTGCTTTTTACTTTTATCGCTCTTACTGCTGGTTTGAGTGTAGTCAGGCAGGAAGCAGGAGGAGGAGATATAACAGGCTTAGATGATTTTATTAATGCACTGTCTGCAAAATTTGTTACCAGTATAGTAGGTTTGATTTTAGCTATTAATGCAGAGATCACTATTAAAGATAAAGAGCATGAAATGCATGAAACTCTATCTAGCATTATCTATGAGTTGAATAGAAATTTCAGACGATTAACCACTCAGGATTTACTCATTAATATTCAGCAAGATGTTAATATAATTCCTCAAAAAATATCTAACTATTTCGATAAGACATCAGAAACAGGGACTATTCTTAAGCATATTCAAGAATCCATTACAGAGGCCGTTACAAAGGCCGTATCTGCAATACAGAATGAAACATCTGGAGTGAAAAGTACGGTCTCAGAGATAAAAGCTGAAATGGAGAAGGTATCTAAATCTATGGAAAACTTTAGTGCAGCAGGTTTGAATGGCATGTCTGAACAATTAGGAACTATAGGTAAGGAATTGAGAGAAGGATTAACTCAAGGCTTAAGTAGTGATATTGATGCTTTAAAAAGCACTATGGAAAAACTTCCCGAGATCATTCAATCAACCTTATCCGAGATGTCTCGCTCTACTGCTGAAATGAAGTTAGGTATAGCTGATTCACAGAAATTAATGACCGAACAGATCAGTCATATCTTCGAGGAAATAAAAAACAAACAAGGTGACAGCATAAATCAATTACTTGAAAGCCTTATGAATAAAAGCTCAGAGCTTACTTCTAGTTTAGTGAGTCAGCAAGAAGAAATGCAAAGAAGACACAGTGAGAGCATGAATTTAATTAGCCAAAAACTTTTTGAAACTAATGATTCTAGTTCTAAGCAAACTAACGAACTACTTGCACAAATGCAAAATGGTGTTAATAAATTAATGGAAAATCTCAATCAGCAAACGGGTGGATTAAATGAGAACTTAGCTAAATCTTCTCAGAATTTACATGAACAGTACACTAGGCAGCAAAGTGAAAGCCAATCGCTGCAAGATCAATTCAGGCAAGAGATCGAAGATATTCTAAATAGAAACAGAAACAACTTTGAACCAATAATCAATGACCTAAAAGATAACATAAATTTACTTAGTAAACAGACTTTAGCTATGCCAGAAGAATTAAATAAAGCTCAAGGCTCCTTAAATTATGCTTTAGAAAAAATCACAAATCTTTTAAATAATGAGTTTAATAATTTTATCAATAAGCAAAATGAGCTAACAGCGTCCCAAAAAGAATCTCTGAATGACCTGCACCAGTATCTAAATCGAGTAGCTACATTAAAAGATGAATCCATTAAAATCCAAAGCACAATGGATAAATTAATCGAACTACAGAAAAAAATCACAGACTCCAGCGATGCTAAAAATAAAGATTTTAAAGACCAACTAGAACTTTTAAGAGTAGCTATGCAACAGCAAAAAAATCTTATGGATCAGCATCAACAAGCTAATAAGGAATTACAAAGACAGTATCACGACATTAATCAATTAACTAGTTCTATAACTACTGAATTTAGTAGGGCTGGGGACTCTATGGCTAAATCAATTAACACTATTAAAGATTCTGGACATGGATATTTTGATAACTTCAGTAAACATCACGCAGACGCTATTAAACAGTTACAAGGTTTAATTAATTAGATGTCAGAAGTAATTAGTAATTCACAATTTAAAGTAAAGCCCTAAACAGGAACTAAATTTCAGCTATGGCACTTAAACTCGAATCCTCAATGACTGATCTGATGACTTCTCTAGCTGTAGTATTTATTATGCTTATGCTAGCTTTAGCTCAGAATAATGCAAAGGGCAGTATTACCAATATAAAAAAAATCAGTGACAAACTTAAAGAAAAAAAACTAGAATGCGTAATTAATAAAGAAGAAGATCCATTAGCATGTACTATCGAATTAACAGAAGATAAGCTCAAATTTCCTTCAGGAAGTTATTTCTGCGATAAGAAATGTGAAACATTCCTCAAAGACACCTTCGCAGAAGAAATTATGGAGATTCTTCTCAGAAATCCTGACTTTAAAAAGAATATCCAAGGTGTTTATATAGAAGGCTTTACTGATGATGTCGGCGATGATATTGCTAATTTGAATCTAAGTCAAGACCGCTCTTTAAGCATAGGTAGATCTATAGTTGAATATTATACAAATAAGAAAAATAATAAATCTGAGGATGATTTAAAAACCCTTTTAAAGTGGCTATACCTCAATGGTCGTGGTGAACAAAATAAAAAATGCCTGCCCCAAACTAATAATTCTTGCGATGAAGAATCTCAAAGTGCTGATATAGACAGAGATGCAAGTAGACGTGTAGAGATAACCATAAGAGTTAAATCTAGTGAACAGCGTAAAGCTATCAAGTCTAAAGTTAAAAGGGCTTAAATCGTGATTAATAATGCCATAGATACCATCCAAGAACATTTAAGGAACTTAAGCCGGTCAATACAGAATTACGTATCCTTCACTAATGAATTTAAAGCTAGACCAGAAGCTTATGTAATCCGTCATTTTACCGAATTGATAAGGTCACTAAAATCTCATAAGATTAAATCCCGAAAGGATTTTCAGAAACCTGAGGTTCAAGACCTAATTACAGAATGGAATAAATATATAAATAATCCTAAACCTTCTGATTATGAGATTAAAAGAATTATTCGCCTCGGCTTATCCACACTAGGATTAGAGGATATAGAAGAGTTTAGAAATTTAATTAAAAGACAAGACCCACAAAGAACACTACATAATTGGCTTAATAACTATGTTTGGCGTTTTCAAATTTTAAATCCAAACTTTAAATTTAAAAATAAATTTTGGCTTGAGTTATTAGAGGGCTGGCATTTCTGGTTAATTAATTCTCCAACAAGAGTTAATCATTTGATGGAAAAACATGAGCTTCTACTTGATTATACTGAGTTTATTAATCATAATAGCCACCAGGCTTACTTTAAAAGAGAATCTGAGACTGTTTTTAAGATTCTAGAAGAGCAGAACAGCACTACTAATGATCTTCTTCATAGTATTACAGAAATCGTTAGTGAAAGATTCTATGTTAATTTTTATAATGAAGATGCAATCATAGACGAGCTTTTAAATAAATATTTTGATTATCTTTTTCAAAACTATTTAGACAATAGAAACTTTTCTGATGAACTTAAAAAAATACTTTTTAATTGTTGTAATCTTTTGACTAAACTAGGCTGTGAGCGTTTTATAAAGCTTTTTAAAGCAATCGAAAAAGATCTTAGCGACTCTGAGAGAAAAATCATACAGAATTTTACTACAAATAAATTAGGCGATCCCAGAATCTCTAAGTCAAACTGGCAAAGACTTAAAGACACTGATGAGGAGATCTTTAAGAAAATTCTCTATTGGTTTAATGAACAAGATTTTAATTTATTCTTTGAGTTTGTTTTTGCAGGCTCCCCAGACCCACATGGCAGGAAAGAGTGCTGGCAACGTTATTTACACCTCGTAGATGATTTTAGAATTTTCTTACCAACAGAAAATAAAATCAAGGAATTTAAAGAATTTCTAGCGAATAAAAGATTAGAGAGCATTCGAGAACCTGTTTTCAATAAATCAGGAAAAACTTCTTTTGTAATGATGATAGGACTGGTATTAATCTTTGAAACTCGAGAAGATCGTAATGCTGCTTACGTTTACAATGTTCAAGAATTAAAAAATAAATCGAACAATAATAAGTATGAAAAAAGAATCCTAGCATTTTTCAATACGTTCTTTATTGAAAATCAAAATAGCCCAGTAAAAATCAAAGACTATTTGGCTTCTGGTGATCATCTTGCTCTAAATGGTTCTAATGAATACAGGTTCCATCATAAAAAACACTGGCGTTTCACCCATGATCAAAACTTAGCTTGGCACGAAAAAGTAAAAAATATGATGCGTCAAGTTCATGGCTTAACAACCAAATCTATAGAGGAGTCTATCAATTATGCTTAACTCTTTAAGAAATTCACTAAAACTTTTTCAGAAAAAGAATCTAAACGATTCCAAACCTAGTAGTAAAGGCAATATAAATTCTGAAGTGAGTTTTAAGCTTATTCCCTCATTAACTAATCTTAGACTCAGACCTGAAAAAGATCTCAATGATAATATCTACGACACGCTAGATAAATTTTTTCATAAAACTGATTCTGGTGACTACGCAATTAGCTATGAAGATTTAAAAAATAATTTCCTCTCAGATCTGAAAAAAACCGAACTCAATGAAGATATAGCCAAGCTTTTAAAAAATGATTTCACCGAAAACATAGGTGAAGTTACAGAATCCTGTGAGGAAGAAGAAACAAGATCT
>JBJTTW010000118.1:0-2077 GCA_046080385.1 bacterium | reverse complement strand
CATGCACACCTAGTAAGCGGAGCTTGTATTTCCGCTTGCTCGCATACGACACTGGTGTCGCATCCTCGGCATCGCTGGAAATTGCACTGCGGTCATTCGTCCTCCTCAGCCTTGAACTTGTTCGTTTGGCTACACGCCCATTATTCTGAAAAAGATCAGAGAATGTATCGATTGCAAGCTTTATTGCTAGAGCTTCTTCTAGTTCGGGTTTATTTTTTAGCAAGTCTTGCCAAGCTCTAAGGGAGTTTCCGTTTCTTTGTATATTTAGGCTTTCCTCTGCTTCATTAAAAATATACTCATCTAAGAAGGCGTTGAAAATTTCTATAACGATAGTGTCGAGCTGCTTTGAACGAAACATTTCCCATTGTGAAGCTGTAAAACCATTTTGTTTACCACTGTCTGAAGGACCGCGCATTTTAATAAATTCACCACGATGCTTAAGTAAGTATAAACGCCAAGCTTTATTGGAAAGAGCTTCTACTGTGCATTTGTACGAATTTCTAAGGTCGGAAATTTGTTCAGTTAAGGGTACTATTTCAAGTGAAGCCAATATATCTTCAGATAGCATAGAAGAGCCTTTACTAGAGCTACTAATAATATATTTAGATAGTATTAAAGTATTTAACATATCTTCAAAACAGGTATTCATACTGATAATCTGTCTTTTAATACCGCCAGCACGAGCAAGGGAGAGCAGTTCTAAGGTCTGAATTGCTTTTTGGTTTAGCTTGCCATCTGAGTCAGCTAATTTTTCTTTTAAATCTATTATTTTCCTCTGAGTCTCTTCTCTATTGAGTTCTGTCTTTAAAAGAAAATCTGTTTTTCCTGAAATATCGCCATAGACTTTAAAGCCAGATAAATGCTCTGTAAGAAAATTAATTACTTCATTTCCCTGCCTTGTGTGACCGTGTGAACCAAATTTGCCAAAAATTTCTATTTTTTTGATAATAATTTCTATTTCTTTACTGTTCACACCTTCTTTGTTTGCAATTATGGCTTTTAACGGTACAAGTAAAGTCTCTTCACTACAGTATTTGTCAAAATCAAAGTCGAAATTATAGTCACCAGTGTAGGCGATTCTCTGTCTTTGTGTTTCTAAAGCGTCTATCGCTTTAGCTAGGGGATGTAATATTTTATGGTCTATCACAAGCCTATAAGCTTGTTTGTTTGATTTATAGACTGGATTTTCTGTAATGATATTATCGTAAAGTCTTTTGAAATCACTGTTTATAAAGAAAGTTTTACTAGGGAGTTCCTTGTCAAAGGTGAAGTCGTCGCTTAAAGTCTGCCAAAGCCTCTGTATATCAGCAAAATATTTTTTATAAAAATATAGATTTTCATTAATCAGAGTTTTAAAATGTTCTTCTTTATTTACAGTCGGGTTACCATCTATGTCACGCGCTACCCAGCTATGTAATTTAAAAAACTCTGGATGAATATAGAATTTTTCACCTAAAGCTTTGCTAAGCTCATTACCGAGTACGACTAGAGTCTCTGGGATGATTTCATAAATTTGGCTGACACTTTTTAGAAAATTCTGTGATTCATCAGAGGGTTTAAGCTTGTTTTCGTTATAAGGCTTAATTCTAATCATGTGACTGATTGATATCGCAAGATCCTCTTTAATTAATTCAAGTTTTTCATCGATCTTTTCTTGACCAGATTCGTCTCTAATAGTGTCAGCTACAGAGTTTACATTCTCGATCATGTTTGAGATATGGTGCATATAATTTGGCTGTATGCCAGCTGTAGGATGCGCTGTGAGAACGAGGTTTGCTGATAAGTCTTGAGAGAATATCTTTAAAAGCTCTTCTTTGCTGAATTTATTTTCAAGAAAGAAGTTAATGAGTTTTTTTGCGAAAAGTATTTCGGAGTTTTTGTTTTTGCTTACATCAGCACTTGCTGTGCTGGATTGGTTTAGTAAGAGATAAGCTTCTAAAATCCAAGCGAATATCTTTGTTTCATATTCTGGCTTTTCAGAAATTTTATTAAAGATAGTGAGGACTTTACTTAAATCTCTATCTTCACTTTTTAATATATTTCTAAAGGCACTTATATAGTCGATAAATTCATAAGC
>JBJTTW010000117.1:0-681 GCA_046080385.1 bacterium | reverse complement strand
AAGTAACATCGCCTCTATCTTCTGACGCATTGCTTCTGTGATATGGTTATACTTGCTCATTGTTTTAGCTTACTTTTTATTATTGAAACCTTTATACAATGAGCTTCTTTTTCTTAATTTAACTTCAGACTAGATTCTAGGTCTTTATCATTAACCTTCTCGCTTCCATCATTAAGTTGCTTTTTGGGTAAATTAAATTTTATATCTTTTAGTATCGGATAAACTAACTGTAAATCCGCTTCAAAACTAGACCTCACCTTCTCTAATCTCGCATCTTTATTAATTTTCCCTGGCTCAGAATCTTCTTTTTCACTAAATTCAGCTATTCTGTTTACGCTAAGACATCCTGAAAACCTCACAGGTTGATGGTAATTTTTTAAATGCTCTTCTAGCTTCTTTTTTAAGTCCTGAATATTCTTCTCATCCTTGATAATCATTTGATAAATACCTTTTACGCTTTCAAAATACTTATATCTCTCTTTGTCAGCTTCATAGACTGCTTTTATTCTTTCATTAGTAGTATTTAGTTCTAATTCTCTTGGAACTCACATTCCGCACCCTAGGGGTGCCAAATCATAAAAACGTTTCAAATGGAGTTGTAGAATACCGACAAGAGTTTTGGCGGCGGGTTTAAGATTGACAATTTGTTTTAAAAGCCTGTCATTATCTATGATATAGGCG
>JBJTTW010000116.1:0-8739 GCA_046080385.1 bacterium | reverse complement strand
CTGCAATATCAGCATCCATCACATTGGATTTAGCCTTTTCGAAATTGAATTTACTATCAGTTAAAAAATTATAGTCAGAAGAGAGGCGATTACGTTTCGCTGATATTGACGACTGCATCGTCGTAAGATTGTTTATCATCTGATCTAGGTTATTTAAATCAGCACCCACAGCTAGTCCAGTGCCTCCACCATTACGAGGTACTGTTGTTGATATAGATATTAGATCTAATTGCTTGTTTGTTTGATAACCTAATGTTCCAATAGCACTACTAGAGGAAGAAACATTAACGTCTACCCCACCCCAAGTACCACTAGTCATATTCAAGGCATACTGATCACCATCGTTATAACCAGTTTGGACATTAATATTAAAAGTTCCTTGTAGTAAGTTTTGACCATTATGTTTAGCATTAGTTCTTAGGTCACTGATTTTCCGGACGAGCTCATTTATCTCTGCCTGCCCAGCATCTAATTCTGTTGAGGTTGCAGTGCCACCAAGGGCTTCTACCACTAATTCTCTAATTCTTTGCACGTTACCTATAACTGTGTCTAAGGCGGTATCACCACTGTCTAAGGCTGATATTCCATCGTTAATATTACGTTGTGCGGCAGATGCACCTCTTATCTGAGAATCTAATTTTACACCGTAAACATAGCCCCTAGAGTCATCAGATGGTCTATTAATTCTAAGACCAGTCGATAATCTTTCAGTAGCTTGATTTACTTCCTTAGTGTGTATGCCTAATGCTCTTTGTATGATTAAGCTATCAATATTAGTATTTATCCTTAAACCTTGCAAGCTATCCCCCCCCATGCAGTGTTAAGTACTATTATGTTTATTATCTACCCTATTTGATCTAGTTTATAACTTTTAATTCTAATTAATTTAATCTAGGCTAATTTAAGCAATCCGCTGAAAAATGCTGTTTTTAGTATTTTTCGACCCTGACCGAGGTATAAAACCTAGCTCGGGGAGCGGATTCTTAACCTCTTCATCACGGACTTAATGGACTGCTTGCAAACATACGAGTTCAATGCTTGGGGGGGGACAAAGGTCCCACTAAAGGCTTAACTGCCTAAAAGCTTCATAGTATACTGTCTGTACTGTACTTGCAAGATTTAAGCATCTAGCATTAGGCGAACTCATCGGGACTAAAAGCATTTGTTCATGATAGTTTTCATGAATTTCTTTACTGAGTCCCTTCGTCTCTGAACCGAAAACTAAATAATCATTAGTAGAATAATTTACCTCCCAGAAGCTTTTCTTAGCTTTACTGCTCAGGAAATGAAGTGAATTTTTTGTTAAAGAAGGGCGTGGTATGGGATTATCTGTGATTTCTAGAAATCCTTCTGTTTCTAAAAATTTTCCCCAGTTTTCATGTACAGAATATTCAAGGTGTTCCCAGTAATCTAGGGCTGAACGCTTTAAATATTTATCTGCAAGCTCAAACCCTAAAGGCTTAATCAGGTGTAATTTAAGGTCGTTATTTACACACATTCTTGCTATGTTACCTGCATTTTGGGGTATTTCAGGTTCAAATAGAACTATATTTAAAAAATTCTTGGATCTCATTAAAGTTATTATTACGGGTTGCGATAGAAATTTTATCAGTTAGTTTGTGTTTCGATATTAGCTTTTTATTTTCAATAAATTGCTTTTGCTTTGAAGTATTATGTAAGTCTGATTCTGAGAGGGTTTTAATTAATTTATCATAAAAGCTGCCTATTTCTTCTAGGGAAGCACCATTAAAGCCAGCACAAATAATATGAATCTCAGGATTTATATCCCATATTGATAAGATGATTTCGGTGATTTCGGTGAGACGATTTGGATAATAAGAGTTTTTAATTTGAATTTCTGGAATAGACTGTCGCTGATTATCTAAAATGCTAGTGGCGGATTTTAGAGACGAGGCTAGTTCTATTAAATTTTCTAGATCTTGAGAATCGTTAACTTCTAATCCTTCATTATCGTTGTAGCTTAGAGGCAGTAGCTGTAATTCTTTTACTGGGTTTTTTAATGAATTTATTAATTCTTTAGTATTACTTACAAGGCAGGGAAATATCTTTATTGAATTAATATTATTTATATTTTCTCTTGAGTTGCTCGTATTGCCGATAAGCGGCTTTAGAGCAAGGAAATCTTTTTTACAGAAAATAGCTGGAATGATTTCTATTGGATGATGGAAACGCAGGCATTGGAGTTCGATAACAGTGCCATGGTAGGATTGTGAAACTTTATTTGTCAGTAATTCCTTGATGTAGTTAGTCGTTAATGGTGTGTAGGCTTTAATCTTAGGTAAAATAGTAGTGTTTTGCAGGGGCTGCTTGCAAGCATGCAAATTCAAGTCTAATAAAATTTTGAGTAATAGGTTTAATTGCTCGTAACTAGAAGCGTTGTAAAGTGAAGCGAAATTCAATTGATTACAGTGAGCGCTGTTCAAGAGGATTTTAAATAAATTTATATTATCTTGTAGGGATACTGAAGCTAGGCTTATTTCAAGTCTAATTTGTTGTATACCTTGATCAAGCACACTCGCCTTGAAATTTTGGATAAGGTTTTGATATTTATGTGCAAGATTACGCTTCTGGCACTGTTGCTGAACTCTATTCTCTGCGTTTTTACCTTCATCACAGGCATCTTTTTCTAAGTTTATAATGGAATAAAAAACTGCGGGTTTAAGCACTGGAGTTTATCTTTTGTAGACGTTAATGACCTGTAGTTTAACTGTATCGATGCTTTCGTAAGACTCCTGATAATCTTCATTTTTTGCCACTTCGTTAGCGTGGGGCGAGATTGTTTTATCTTTAAGAATTTTGCCGATAAGTGAGATTAAATCATCTTCGATTTTAAAAGCCTGTTCTTTAGAAATAACGGGGAGTTCTAAATATTTTTCTTGATGGGAAGAACTGCTGTTATAGTGATTACCGCGAGTTTCTACCCAGTATTCTTTTCCAGACTTAGGCTTCGCACGAGTCGGAGTATTTATTTGTATCTTATAAATTTCGATTTCTGTAATTAATTCAGCTAATCTCTTTATATGTTCGGGATTTTCTGCAAATTTAGGTAGGAACATTATCTGTAACTGTAGTTCAGGGCTGAGTACACTGCGGTCATTCGTCCTCCTGAGCCTTGAACTTGTTCGTTTGGCAATAGTGCCGTCTTTACTCGCCGATAAGTGTAATGAATCAGCTAGCTGTGATAAATCAATTTCAGATTTTAATAATTTAATACCTTTAATAATTCCTTTTAGACTAATTCCTGTTGCGGCTTGGTTAATGCTTTTTAAACTTAGCTCATCACTAGCATCAAGTTTTAGTGAAATTAAATCAGCTTCTTTTAAATCCCTGCGTACCTCTTCATCTTCTAAAGTCGTAGCGTTGGTTAAAATAGAGACTGGGACAGCTTTTAAATTTTTAGCCTTAAGCCAAGTTTTTATAGCTTTAATCATCTCCCCAAGATTTAAAGCAAGGGTAGGTTCTCCAGAGCCAGCGAAGGTTATTACATCCAGTTTACTGAAATCGACTTTCTCCACTTGATCGCCCTGAAAGGCTTTCTCTAAGTCTTCAATGATAAGCTCAGTCTTAACGTAAATCTTGCGCTCACGAGTTACATTCTGGATCTGCCCAAGCTGGCAGTAGGAGCAGTTAAAACTGCAAGTACTGATAGCACCAATCGGATCTATGCCTAAAGAAGTTCCACTACGCCATGAACTTACGGGTCCGTAAACGTAAGAGATTCTGTTTTGGGGTTTATTATCAGGTTCGTTAATCGCCATAACTTTATAAACAGCTCTACTTTAAATGTATTTTCGGCGTATAGCGAAACTCTAAATTCCGCGTTTTTAATAAAGAGACTTTAATTATAAACTGCTGTTAAGCTAAACGTATGCTTAAAAATAAATTAGCTTCACGGAAATTTATAATACTAGGTACTATCAGTTTATTTTTAAATTCTACTGTTTTATTAACTAAAGCCACAGATTTAAATCTTAAATCCTCAATGTCGCCGATAAGCGAAAAAGAATTAAATCCTTCTAGAAATCAAAAAAATAACTCAAATACTGAGAAGCCTTTAGGATGTGAGCGATTTCCAGCAAATATCGATGAAAATTTAAATGTCCGAGTTCTTCTAAATGATGTTGTTTATAAAGTCTATATACAGCAAGGAAATAAACAGGAGATTAGATACGATTATAAGTCCTTCACTGCTAAATTCAAGGATAATACTGTCGAGTTCGGTTCTGATGCAGCTTTCTTTGAAGTTATTTTAGAGGCTTTCGGTACAACGGAAGCTTTAAAGTATAACCTGAAAAAAACGAATAAAATACAGATTAGAAAGAAGGGCTCCGCCCTAGAAGTAATTTTAAAACTGCCTTTAGAAGAGTATTTAAGCGTAGTCGTCGGTTCTGAAATCCCAAGTTCTTGGCCTACTGAGGCTTTAAAGGCTCAGGCGGTTACAGCAAGAACTTATCTTTTAAATCAGCTAGAATTTAGCGCAGATAGCGACTACGATGTAGATTCTAGTGTCGCAGATCAGAGGTTTAACGGTACAGAAAAAATCTCAGAACGCAGTGTGAGTGCAGTTAAAGCTACTAAAAATCAGGTAATCATAGATAAATACGGTCTTTTAGCGAAAGTTTTTTATAGTAGTAGTCATGGTGGTTTTATTTCAGCACCAGAATTTACTTGGAAATTAGCTGCTAAACACTACTTAATATCAAAGCTAGCCTATCCTGAAGATGGTCCATTTAATTCATGGCAGAGAAAATTTAGTGATGATGAGCTAAATGACCTTGTCGGGATAAGTTTTTTTAATATAGAAGAGATTTTACCCGTGGCATCTGATTATTTATTAATATCTAAAGACGCTAAAAAAACTAAATTGCTTATCGGGGAAGAGCTGAGGCATAAGCTGTCTTTACCAAGTTCTTCTTTTACTCCACATAAAGATGGAGATAAATGGATATTTGCAGGGCGTGGTTTCGGGCATGGTATAGGTATGTCACAGTATGGTGCTAAGGCTATGGCTAATAACGCAAATAATTATGCTGAAATTATAGGTTTTTACTATCCACAGACAAGGATTATTAGTTTATGAAAATTTTTTTGAAAAATTTTAAAAATTTATATCAAAAAAATCATGGGGTTTTCTTTGTATGTTTATAAAGTTAGGAGAAACGTTTTATGAGAAATAGATTTGGTAATAGAGAAGTATTGTGTGAAGGTGTTGGTTTTAATCCAGCTGCTAGTGCTGCTGGTAGTGTGAATCTGCCTGTGAATGTTAATTCAACAAGAATTACTGGTGATACTGTCTTAGATGCAATAGGACGTGCTGGTAATGTTCCGTTGAATGGTGGTACGCAAAAATTGCTCTATATTGGACAAGCAATGAAGGATTTAGGAATTACAAGCTAAGTGCTTTATAACCTTTATCGCTAGTAAATATCCCCCATCCCGCCTAATCTTTGAGTCTAACTAAAAGTGAATATTAATCTATATGGCGAATATAGATAATGAGTTAGATGACTTATATGCTCAGCTTAGTAGTTTAAGTCGTTCTGGAAGGGAAAATTCTTCTAGTTCTACCGCTAGCAGTGCTAAATCAAGTTCAGTAAAATCTCGTCCTTTATCGAATTCTGGAAATCCTTCTAGAGTTTCTGATTCTTCCCTTCAAAAAAAATCTATTTCTAAAATTACAAACTCCAAAACTGGTTCTCCCGTAAATTCTAAGCCTTTTTCTAATAATAAAACAGATAGTGTAAAGTCACTTTTTACAAATGAATTAAAAGAACGTGTAGACTCTCAAAAAACACTTATCAAGCAATTAAGCAATAAAGGGAATTTAAACTCCTACTCCGATAAGCAAAATGAGTTAAAGCGACATCTTGATGATCTTGAGAAAATAGATCAACAAGATTTAGATGATCAGGTCAAAGATCAATCAGAAAAAAAATCTACACAGCAAGGCAGAAGATTGCAAAAGCTTTCTTTTAGAGAGGAGACCAATTTCGATATAATAGACAACAGTGAAAGTGCTGTAGTAATACTCAATCGAGAAGAACTAATACAAAATAAGTCATTATTTGTGAATAATAAAAAAAGAAAATTGGGCGAGCCCATGATGGAGAGAGATAACTCTTCCTATATAAATACTTCAGCTAAGCTTCTTAAAGATAATAATAGTTTCGGTCCTTTAAAGTTAAAAAAATATTCAAGCAGGTAATTTTAGACAGTACTCTTACCTGTTAAACATAATATTCAATTTTCCATTCCCTTCTGTAAACTTCCTTGCTCGTAAGCTATTTTTATTCAAGATAATCTAATGTTATCTTGAATCTATTAAGTAGGTGGAGTCATGCTACCTTGAAAAATATCTCAAAAGAGATATCAGGGAAAAGAGTGTGGAATAAGATAATAAGGTGAGTTAATTATGACTACAGGTCCACTCCGTGATAGACAGTCAATCATTAATAGTCAACAGATTATTCTGTCTCGATTCACGGTGCGACCGAAAAAAACTTCTGGCACTGGAAGCTCTCAGGGTGGAAGTAATTCAGATAGTGTTAGCTTATCTGACGAGGCACTTCAGGCGGCACGCTTAAGAGATGAGGAGAGGGTCAAAGAACAGCAGAGCAATCGTAAAGAAATAAATACTTATAGTCCTGGTGGTAATAAATCTGATGCGAATCTTATTGGAGATGGTAAGAATAATACACTTACTGGTGGTGCTGGTAATGATACAATCGACGGTCTTGCTGGTGCAGATAAGCTCATCGGTAAAGGTGGCAGTGATACCTATATAGTTGATAATATAGGTGACGTCGTAGTAGAGGGTGCTTTAGCTGGAAATGATACGGTAAAGGCGTCTATAGATTACAGCCTTGGAGCTAATGTCGAAAACTTAACTTTAACTGGAAGTGGGAATTTAAGTGGTACCGGCAATGCTTCTAATAACGTTATAACTGGTAATTCTGGTAATAACACACTTGATGGTGGTGCTGGTGCAGATATACTCAAAGGTGGTGTTGGTAATGATACTTATATAGTCGATGATGTTGGTGATGTCGTAACAGAGTTATTAGGTGAAGGCCTGGATACAGTAAATACATTTCTAGACTACAGCCTTGGAGCGAATCTCGAGAACTTGACTTTAACTGGAACCGGGAATGTAAATGGTACTGGTAATACTCTTAGTAACACTATAACTGGTAACACTGGTAATAACACACTTGATGGTGGCGCTGGTGCAGATTTGCTCGCTGGTGGCGCTGGAAATGACACTTATGTAGTTGATAATGCTGCTGATGTCGTAACAGAGTTATCGGGTGAAGGCGTGGATACAGTAAATACGTCTATAAGCTACACCATTGGAGCTAATGTCGAGAACCTGACTTTAACTGGAACTGGTAATATAGATGGTACTGGTAGTACTCTTAATAATACTATAACTGGTAACACTGGTAATAACACACTTGATGGTGGCGCTGGCATGGACAAGCTTGTGGGTGGCATCGGAGATGATACTTATATAGTCGATAATATTGGTGATATCGTAACAGAGTTAGTTGGTGAAGGTACGGATACAGTAGTTGCATCTATAAGTTACAGTCTTGGAACTAATATTGAGAACTTAACTTTAACTGGAACAGGGAATATAGGTGGTACTGGTAATGCTAGTAATAATGTTATAACTGGTAATAGTGGTGATAACTATCTTGATGGTGGTAAAGGTGATGATACGCTTAGCGGCGGTGCTGGTAATGATACACTTGATGGTGGTGAGGGTAATAATACACTCATTGGCGGTGCTGGAAATGATACTTATATAGTCAGTGATGCTAGCGATGTCATACAAGAGTTAGTAGGTGAAGGTGTGGATACGGTAAAATCATCTGTAACTTATACCCTTACAGCTAATTTTGAGAAATTAACTTTAACTGGAAGCAATAATATAGATGGTACCGGTAATACTGATAATAATGTTATAACTGGCAATTCTGGTAATAACACACTTACTGGCGGTGACGGTAACGATATACTTGACGGTGGCGGTGGAAATGATATCCTCAATGGTGGGACTGGAGATGACACCTATATAGTTGATAATCTGAGCGATATTATATCAGAGTCAGCTAATGCAGGTACGGATACGGTAGAATCAAGTATAAGTTATACCCTTACAGCTAATGTCGAGAACCTGACTTTAACTGGAACTGGTAATATAGATGGTACTGGTAGTACTCTTAATAATACTATAACTGGTAACACTGGTAATAACACACTTGATGGTGGTCTTGGTACAGATACACTCAAAGGTGGTCTTGGAGATGATACCTATGTGATTAATGTCAGTGGTGATTCACTTGATGTCATACAAGAGTCAGTTGGTGAAGGTGCAGATACAGTAGTATCGTTTATAAATTACAGCCTTGGAGCTAATGTCGAGAACTTGACTTTAACTGGAACAGGAGATTTAGATGGTACTGGTAATACTCTGGATAACGTTATAACCGGTAACACTGGTAATAATACACTTGATGGTGGTGCTGGTAATGATTCACTCTTAGGTGGTGCTGGTGCTGACAAACTCATTGGTGGTATCGGTAATGACTATCTTGATGGTGGTACTGATGCGGATTCGCTCGATGGTGGTGCCGGTGATGACACTTATGTAGTCGATAATGCTGCTGATGTCGTAACAGAGTTATCAGGTGAAGGCACGGATACAGTAAATGC
>JBJTTW010000115.1:0-416 GCA_046080385.1 bacterium | reverse complement strand
CTGACTTCATTATCTTATAAAAATCCTGAAGCACTTCTCTATTTTTTCCAGCCATCTCTGGATCATTGATATGTCTTATTATTGGATCATCGTATTCATCTATTAAAATTACTACTGGCTGATTATATTTCTTTACTAAAGTTCTGATAAGTTCTTGAAAAAGAAGAGATGGTCCTTTATTTTCATCTAAATTAATCTCTTCTTTACTAGCATTAGCAAGAACTGCAGATTTCAAACCCGAGTACAACCTTTCAGATGTGCTTTTCTCTACAGCAGACATATCGATTTTAATTACAGGAAACTCTTCCCAAACATATTCAGAACTATCTAGCCATAAGCCTTTAAATAAATGTCTCTTATTCTTAAAAATAGCTTCCAATGTCGAAACTAAAAGAGACTTCCCGAAACGGCGTGGG
>JBJTTW010000114.1:0-8338 GCA_046080385.1 bacterium | reverse complement strand
ACTTTAGAGATTGAAGCCTTGAAGCTGTACCTTGGGCGTGTAGCGAAACTCCAATTTCTGCGTTTTCGTCGTCCTCATGATCCTCATGCACGCCTAGTGCACTGCGGTCATTCGTCCTCCTCAGCCTTGAACTTGTTCGTTCGGCTACACGCCCACCTTGTGCAGTACTTTCATTTAGGTTTACAGGAGAAAATCTTTTTTGAAAAACTTTTCTAATATGTGAATTAGCTGAAACTCCCCCTGCTATTACGACTGTATCTAAATTCGTTTTAGCGATAGCTTTGTTTATTTTTTGGTAAAGTGTCTCTGCGATACAGTTCTGGAAAGCGAAGGCTATATCAGCTTTATCTTCTATAAATTTTTCTTCGCCGATTTTTTCTTTAAGTCTTAAGACTGCTGTTTTAAGACCAGAGAAACTAAATTTAAAACCCTCGACATTAGAAATCGGGAATTTATAAAGCTTATTCTCAGAACCAGTTTGAGCTAGTTTATCTAATTCTGGTCCTCCGGGGTAGTCTAAACCTAATAACCTTGCGGTTTTATCGAAAGCCTCTCCCACTGCATCATCTATGCTAGAGCCTAATATTTCCATTTGATTGTAATCATTTACCGTGATAATCTGCGTATGACCGCCACTGACTAGCATGCAGAGGAAAGGTGGCTCTAAGCTACTTTCTAGGAAGTTAGAGCAGATATGACCATGTAAATGATTTACTGGAATTAACGGCTTATCATAAATCCAAGCTAGAGTCTGAGCTACATTAACACCAATTAACAGTGAACCCATAAGACCTGGTCCTACTGTGACAGCTATCGCATCTATGTCTTGAAAATTCAGCTCTGCTGTTTTTAAAGCACTGTCTATAACTGTATGAATTTTTTCATAGTGTAGCCTAGAAGCATACTCTGGTATAACTCCACCCCAATCTTTATGTTCATTGATTTGGCTATATAGTACGTTAGATAAGACTTCTCTACCGTTTTTAACTATGCTAGCCGCGCTTTCATCACAGCTGGTCTCTATTCCCAAGATGAGCATTTTATTTATTTTAGTTTATCTGTGATGTTTTGATCATTTAAAAAAATCAGGATTTTATTTAGTTATTCTAGGAGATACTATGTAATACCATTCTGGAAAATTCTTTTGAGTCCAAGCAGTCCGAAACTAGGACTGCGCAAGGGACATATAAAAGTCTTTTTCAGATTAAAATGGTATTTTGGTATAAAATGATTTAAATGTTTAAATTAATTAAACTCTGTAGCTGGAATGTAAATGGCATAAGAGCTGTCGCTAAAAAAGGTTTTTTTACTTGGCTTAAAAATTCAGATTATGACTTAGTCTGTTTACAGGAAACTAAAGCACATAAAGAGCAAATTATAGAGACTTTAGAGGAAGAAAATTTAGCAGAAGCTTTTCCTATAGCTCATTTTAATAGTGCTCAGCGTAAGGGTTATAGTGGCGTAGCTTCATTCTTTAAAGAAGCTTTTAAGCCAGCTCAAATTTTAGATGGTTTTGATGTAGCTTTAGCCCAGAGAATTACGAAGAAGTTAAATATGGAAATGAGTTTGGTAGAGGCTTTTAATTCAGAAGGGCGTATAATTTGTAGTCACCATAACTTGCATGCTAACGGTTCAAATGATTTGAGTGCTAGTGATTTAGCTAGGGAAAAAATACTGGTTCTATTTAATATTTATTTCCCGAATGGCGGAGCTAATCAAGAGCGTTATAGATTTAAACTAAGATTTTATGATTTTTTTCTAGAATATCTAAAGGCTTATGAAGAGGAATATCCAAATATCGTCGTGACTGGTGATTACAATACCGCTCATAATGCTATAGATTTAGCTCGTCCTAAGGATAATGAACAAACCTCGGGGTTTATTCGTGAGGAGCGTGATTACTTAGATCGTCTTCTCACCATGGGTTATATTGATACTTTCAGGCATTTGCATCCAGAACCTGATAATTATACTTGGTGGAGTTATCGAACAGCAGCGCGTAAGCGTAATGTGGGCTGGAGGATAGATTACTTCTTTGTTTCTAAAAGTCTTGTAGGGAAAGTGAAAGAAGCTGAAATTCTAAATCAGGTAGAGGGGTCTGATCATTGTCCAGTGAGCTTGGTCTTGGGGGTTTAAATAAATCCCAATTTTATTTAGAAAATGCCAGCTTAATGGCATACTGAATACTGAAATGTCCCAAGTTTTAGAAAATATTTTTAATCGTTTAAATCCAGCTCAAAGAGAGGCTGTAGAAGAAACTGAAGGCCCAGTGATGGTTTTAGCTGGTCCGGGGACCGGAAAAACTCAGGTCTTAGCTTCACGTATCGCAAATATACTGAGTAACCCAGATTTACAGATGAATCCAGAGAATATACTCTGCCTTACTTTTACAGAGAGTGGTGTAGTTGCCATGCGTAATCGCTTGATAAGTATTATCGGGACAGCAGCTTATTACGTAAAAATTCATACTTTTCATTCTTTTTGTAACGAAGTCATACAAGCTAATTCAGAAATTTTTCCTAGCTTAAGCTCAGTAGCAGAGCTTGAGCAGATAGAGATAATTGAGAAACTAATTTCAGAGCTTGATGTCTCTAGTCCTTTGAAACCTTTTGCTGATCAGTATCTATATAAAAATGAAGCACTTTATGTGATTAAATTACTTAAAAGAGAATCGGTAAGTCCAGATGATTTAGAGGCTTCTATAGCTTTTATTGAGCTTTTATCGAAAATAATTCATGAGGATATAATGAGCTTTATCAGCAAGAATGCTCGCTCACTGAAAGATGAGGACTGTTTAGTTTTTATAGATAATCTAGCGAGTGCTTTAAAACAGGCTGATCTAGAGACATATTTACTACTGAACTCAGCATTAGATTTAAGTCTAGCGAAAGAAAAAATACAGAAATTTATTATTCAAGTAAGGAAATTTTTTAATCAGGCGACTAAAGTCGCTGATTTTAAATCGACATTAAAAGATTTTTATACTAAGGCTGTCGAGAATATTCCTAAACAGTATGAGCTATTAAAGCTTTATCGGGGTTATATTAAAACTCTTTTAGAGAAGAGACTCTATGATTTTGAAGATATGCTGCTTATGGTCATAACTGCTTTTAGTAAGCACCCAGATCTTTTAGCGACTTATCAAGAGAAATTTCAGTATTTACTAGTCGATGAATATCAGGATACGAACGGTTCTCAGAATAAAATACTTGAACACCTCTGTTCTTTTTATCAAGATCAAGCGAATATCTTCGTTGTAGGGGATGATGATCAATCTATCTATAAATTTCAGGGAGCATCACTGGAGAACATCAGTTCTTTTCTCGGAACTTACCGAGAAACTCTTAAAATGGTGGTTTTGACTGAAAATTATCGCAGTCAGCAGAATATTTTAGATCTTTCGCATTTTTTAGCTAGTCATAATCAGAACCAAATCATAGAGCTGTTTCAAAGTTTAGGCACTGTTGCCGAACGAACAAGTTCAAGGCCAAGGAGGACGAATGACCGCAGTGTACGGGTAATTTCTAGCGATGCCGAGGATGCGAGCCATGTAAGTGGCTCATATCCGAGCAAGCAGAAATGCAAGCTTGATTTATCAAGCTTACATGAGGATCATGAGGCGGGCGAAAACGCAGAAATTGGAGTTCGCGAGCAGTGCCATTTAGAAAAGAGGCTGCATGCTGCTACTGATATAGCTTTAGAGCCCGTAAAATTAATCACTCATCAGGATTTCAATTCAGAATTATTTTATATAGTAAAAAAAATCCAAGAACTTATCGCTAAAGGCGTGCAGCCTGAAGAGATAGCAGTTTTGGTTAGAAATAATAAGGATGTTACCGCTGTAGCTGATCTGCTTACAAGAGCCAGCGTGCCAGTGAAAACATATTCTAATGAAAATATTTTAGAAGATATTTTAATCGCTCAATTAATAGACCTTCTCAGAGTAATATCTAAGCCTAAGGCTCATAGTTACTTACTCTTTAATCTTTTACATTATGATTTTATTTTAGGTTCTGCTTTGCTGAACGCGGAAAGTAGAGTTTCGCTATACGCTCAGGGTGATTCTTGTCTAGAGTATGAGGGGATGGATCAATCTCAAGGATTGAGTTCAGCAGCTAAACTACGTGAAATATGGAAATTAAATAAATTAAATCGTGATTCAGAACTAAGTCTTATTGAGCTGATGCTAGAGCATAAGCTGTTTAAGTCTTTTGCTGAGAAGATTTTAGATTTTCATCAGCGAGCTTCTAATCATTTTTTAGATAAACTTTTTGAAGATATTATTAATGAATTTAATTATCTAAATTTTATAGTCAGTGATTTTAAAAATAATTTAACTGAGGCGGTAAATATAAATTCAGACTTAAGCTTCAATCAGAATCTGAATCTTAGTAATATTCAAGTAAGTAATTTACAGAACCTAAATCAGCTATTCGCTGAGATTAAGGAATTACAGTTAAATCATAAAAATAAAATGGCTTATGAAAAGACTGCTTTAGTATCCCCAATTTATCAGTTAGAGAGCTTTCTTGCACATATAGATAGGCTGCGTGAAAATAGATTAAAGCTAAATGCTGCTAGCATAGATGATTTAAGCCTTTCTGCGGTGCAGATTATGACGGCGCATAAATCTAAAGGGCTTGAATTTGAATATGTTTTTATGCATAAATGTGTAGATAAAATATGGGGTAATGTTACTAATCGTAGTAAACTCAGGCTGCCGCCATTCACCATTGGGGACTCCGTTCTGGAAACTAAAGAATCTCAGAATGATGAGGAGCGTAGGCTGTTTTTCGTGGCGATGACAAGAGCTAAAAAAGAGGTTTTTATTAATTTCTTCAAAAAAGACGCTAACGCAAAGGATGTTAGTCCTTCACTGTTCGTCGAGGAGCTTTTAAGTTTTAGGGATAAAGAAAAAATACAGCTTATAGATGCTGCTGATAAATCTAATTATGCTGAAACTTCACTCTTAGAGAAGAACTTAGCTTTCCTGAGCTCTTATGAAGCTTCTCATTACACTGACACTAAAGTCCTAGATGCCGTGCTTGCTGAGTATAAGCTTTCTGTGACACATTTAAATACTTTTTTGAAATGCCCGCGCAAATTTCTCTTTCAGAATTTATTAAAAGTACCTGCTGCTAAAGATAAAAGTGCTAGCTTCGGGACTGCTGTGCATAATGCTCTCTACGAGACTTTTCTGCATATAAAGAAAAAAGATATGGATCATAAAGCCTTTCTCTTAAAGAGCTTTGAGCAGAGTTTACAGCGTGAATATTTAGATGAAAAAGATTATTCAGATTCTTTAGCCTTAGGCTTAAACTCTTTAGCAGCTTACTACGATGAGTATCAGGATTCATTTATAGAGAATGTTGAACTTGAGTTTAATCATAAAAGTTTAGAGTATAAGGGGCTTAATCTTACAGGGAAGCTCGATAAAATAGAAGTTTTAGATTCTGTAACCCGCACGGTGAATGTCGTTGATTATAAAACTGGAAATCCTACCTATGCTGATTCTAAGCTTAAATCTGGTGCTGATTATCATAGGCAGATAGCTTTCTATCAGCTTTTAACAGATCTTGCTTTTGAGCAGGGTGCTTCTACTTATAGAATGCAGTCTGGGGAAATAGATTTTGTGCAGCCATGTAAGACTGGGGAATTTAAGAAGTCTAAGATCTACATTACTCAGGAAGATTTAGCGAATTTAGATTTAGAGATAGAGAGCTTTAAAATTAAGCTTGCGAATAGAGATTTTAATATGACTGAGGATCTGAAAATTTGTTCAAGCTGTCAGTTTAAGAATTTGTGCTGTAGGTGAGTGGATATAGTATATCCTTATATTTATAACTAGATTGGGATGATAAGCATTAAAGAAATAGAAGAATCTATAAAGAAAATAACTGAGGCTCTAGATAAGGATAATTTTCCTTATGAATTCTTAGCCTCTTATAAAATTTCTCAATCGATGATTACTAGATTAAAGACTAAAAGCATGAATCTCTCTAAGATAGAGGGTGATGTGCTGTATAAGAATAAATTCTTTTTTCGTTCAATAAACGATAATATCTATAATACTTTTCAGGCAGTAAAAAAAGACTCATCTATACTAAGACATAATCCTAGATTTATTTTCATAACTGACTTCCGTAGATGTTTAGTAGAAGATATTAAGACAAATGAAAACATAGATATAAGTTTTAGTGAGCTTCCTAAAAATTATAATTTCTTTTTACCTCTTGCCAAAATCGAAAAGCACTCTAGTAAAGGTGAAAGCGAAGCTGACATTAAAGCTGCCGAGCAAATGGCAAGAATGTTTGATGAATTAATGATAGATAATAAAGAGGAAAGTATCTCGGAGAATGACTTTAATCTATTTTTATCAAGATTACTTTTTTGTTTCTTTGCAGAAGATACTGGCTTATTTGAAAAAGATTTATTTAGTAAGATTTTATGGGAAAACACTAAAGAAGATGGTTCTGACCTTAACGATTTTTTCACAGAGCTTTTTGAAGTTTTAAATATCGAATCCAGGAGTGAGTTTAGATCTTGTTTCTCAAAATTTCCTTATGTTAATGGCGGCTTATTTAGCGATAAGATTAAAATACCTAATTTCTCGAAAAAAACACGAAAAATCATTTATGAGTCAGCCAGTACACTTGAATGGTCAGAAATTAATCCCGATATTTTTGGCTCAATGATGCAGGCAGTGGTTAGAACAGATAAACGCTCAAAGCTAGGCATGCATTACACTTCAGTAGAGAATATTCATAAAGTTATATATCCTTTATTCCTGAATGATTTGCGAGATGGTATTGATTTGGCTAGGTCTGCTAGTAAGCCAGGGAAATCTTTAAGAGAGCTGCTTGCACGAATCAGAAAAATTAAAATCTTTGATCCAGCCTGTGGCTCTGGAAATTTTCTTATTATTACTTATAAAGAACTTAGAAAAATAGAAGATGAAATTCACCAGATATTGGGACAGGTCCCAAATTCTTCAGGTATCTCCCTGTCTAATTTTTATGGAATTGAAATCGATCCTTTTGCGGTACAGACCGCTAAACTCTCCCTATGGATTGCTTATCATCAGATGAATTCTAGATCAAATGATCTTCTAAACTCTTCTATTAAATCTTTACCGTTAAAAGATAGTGGCAATATAGTCTGTGCTAATGCCTGTAGGATAGACTGGGAAGGAGTTTGCCCTAGAGAAAATGACGATGATGAGATTTATATTATTGGGAATCCGCCTTATTTGGGGTCAAAATTGCAAAATAATGAGCAGAAATTTGATTTAGAGAGAACCTTTAATCACCTTTCTAACGGGGAGTTTGAATATTCTAAAAACCTTGATTATATTGCCAATTGGTTTTTCAAAGGTTCTCACTATATTCTTAAAACCAATGCTAATTTAGCTTTGGTTGCAACTAATTCTATATGTCAAGGCGAGCAAGTTAAAAATATCTGGGAAGCTATTTTGAAAGCAGGAATTGAAATTCGCTTTGTTTATAAAGATTTTAAATGGGTTAATAGTGCTAAATATAATGCAGGTGTTACTTGTGTAATTATAGGTTTATCTAAAAAACATACTAGCTCTATGAAAACAATTTTTTACAAATCTCATCAAATGAGTAGGCTTATGAATATTAATCCCTATCTTATTTTTGGGGAGGATGTGATAGTTAAAAGAAGATCAGAACCTATATCATCATTTCCTGAGATGCTTTTTGGCAATATGCCGCGAGATGGTGGATATTTGGTAATAACAAGCGAAGAACTTCTCGGATTACAATCTTCTCCGCTTTTTAATGAAATCAAGAAGTATATATGGTTGTATTCTGGTTCCTATGAACTAATAAACAATATCAAAAGATACTGCTTGTGGATAAATGATTCAGATTATGATGCTCTGAAAAATCATGGATTGCTGAAAGAAAGATTGACATCGGTAGAGAAGTTTAGACTTGCTAGTAAGGCTCCTAGTACAAGAACATATGCTTCTAAGCCTTATTCATTTGTACAAATTACATGGAGAGATGCCGATGCAATAGCGATTCCTCGAGTCTTTTCGGAGAAAAGAAGTTATATTACAGCGAGTTATATTTCAAGACATAGCAGAATGATTTTAAGTGATCAAGTACAAATTATTTATGGCGTTGCACTATATCATTTTGGCATAATCTCTTCTCACATGCACATGGTCTGGGTTAAAACTGTGGCTGGAAGACTTGAAAGCCGTATCAGATACTCCTCAGAGCTTTGCTATAACACATTTCCTTTCCCAGAAATAAATGACAAGCATAAAGAAGCTATCGAAAATATTTCCTATCGTATTTTAGATGCT